>CAZMQE010000371.1:0-2520 GCA_964568115.1 uncultured Anaerolinea sp. | reverse complement strand
ATTTGGAAAAGATTTCGCGATGAGAAGTTGCATCAAGTGGACGTATATCTTTTGAATAAATAAAAACTGAGGAGAAATCATGGCAACCACCCAATCTTTGGTAGACCTGCTCGCCGCCCAACCCGATGTCGATTCAACAGGCTGGTTCGGCAAACTCTGGGACATCACCCGTGAGTTGAGTGAAAAGCTCACCGCCCGTTTTGAGATCAAACCTGATGGCTCGACCGAACAGTTTGCTAATTATTCGTCACTTGATGGAAACGCAAAAGGTTCCCTCAACACATTCACCGGACCCGAAATCGACTGGCTTGTGCATGCACATATTGGCAATCCGAAGTTTAGCTTCACCAATATGCACTTCACTGTCTGGCTGGGACCGCAGATCAAGGCTCCGCACTTTGGCATGGCGATGGGCACAATGCCTGATATTTTCTTTTACTTTGATTACATCCCGCGCGTGGATTTGATGGTGGATCTCGATTATCTCGACAAATATTATGAACCCGTCAACGCCAAGTGGCGTGAGTTTCAGGATAATCCTGAATATCGTCCGTTCGTGAGCCGTAATGTGTATATGCGGACGTCCGTTTCGCAGACAGGCTTTGTCTATCTCGTAAAACCATCAGATCAAGCAGTGGCAGAGATCCGCGATCTCGCGCATTGGATGTTCGATGGTTGGTTGAAGAACGTCAACGAAGCGCCCGCGACGCCTGAAAGTGAACGCGCAGCCCTCGCCGCCCGCGACCTGCACATCCGCCGCGCTGTGGCAGACCGTGACCCTGCTAATGTAGTTGGCGAGCAACTCTTCGGCAAAGAGACTGCAGATAAATTAGTGCGTGGTCTCTGGGGCGGAGACAGGTTGTCGCCTCGTTTGAAATAGTCCCCGCTGGTTGAGTAGGCGACGGAAGTCAATGAGTTTTGCAAGTCAACATTCCTCCGTCGCCGTATCGAAACCAGCATATAAGCAGAGTAAATATTGTTATTGAAAGTTTTTTTGTAACTGGTGGTTTCGATATGTCCCTCAAAGAGCATTCGGGACTACTCAACCACCGAGATTGAATGAAAATATGATCCGAGCTCTCTTTCACGCCACCGCCTTGCCAAACGCCAGTGTGCCATATAACACGTTGCACTTGAAAATCTATTATCCCGCCGCACCTACCAACAGTGATGCCGAGCGGATGAGTGGCGTGATCCCCGCGGACAAAACGTCTGCACCGATGCCGGTGGTGATCTTCTTCAATGGGATCAACGTCGGCATCGAAAGCTATCACTGGCTGGCGGTGAAACTGGCAGAGGCGAATCTAGTCGTGGTGATGTATTCCCATGTCGCTGAGACTTTGCCGAATGTGGTCGGGCTCACGCCTTCGATCGATCTTGCCCGTGTCAGACCTGATACGTATGGAAGCGGCGCAACCTGCCCTGCGATCCAGCCAATCCTTGATTCGCTGGCACAATTGAATGTTGATGATAAGAGTCCGTTGTTTGCTGCAATGGATTTGAACACCATCATCCTCGGCGGTCACTCGGCAGGTGGAACAGTGGCGTTGCAAAACGGTCAATTCTTTGATCAAGTGAAAGCGATCTTTTCATACGCAGGTCACACCATGGCTTCAACGATGCTGGGCTTTGCGCCTGGCACTGTATTGAAAATTGCGAGCAAATCTACGTTGTTAATGCGCGGTGATAGAGACGGCGTCATTGCGGCGAGCCGAGTCCGCTATGGGACGGGTGAGCAGGCTCCAGACCCAGTGGCGAAAACGTTCGACGAAGCGTATCAGGCGTCGGCGGGGAGTGAAGCGTACGATATCCTGATCGAAGGTGCGAATCACTTTGCGATTGCATATCCATTGGATGAGACCACAGGCCGCTTCTTTTTAGATATGGAAATGACGAGACCGGCTGAAGAAATTCGAGATCAAATTGTCAGGCTTGTGTTATCGTTCATCAACAAACAAGAATTGCAGTCAGAACATACGGTTGTCCGTAAAAAATAAAGGAGTGAATGATGCTAAAAAATTTCTGGTGGCCCCTTGAGTTTTCACATGTTGTCAAAGACAAGCCGATGCGCGTGACAGCGCTCGAGCAGGAGTTCGTGTTGTATCGTACACCCGATGGTACGGCGCACGTGCTCAGCGATCTGTGTGTGCATCGCGGCGGCGCATTGTCAGATGGCTGGATGAGCGGTGATTGCATCGTATGTCCGTATCATGGTTGGGAATATAAATCGGATGGCGCCTGCGTGAAAATTCCGGCGAACGCCAAAGATGCGCCAGTGCCAAAGAAGGCACGCGTCGATTCGTATCCGACGATTGAAAAGTACGGATACATTTGGGCATTTCTCGGCGACCTGCCCGAAGCGGAACGACCCGCGCTGCCTGAACTGCCGCACTTCGGCAACCCTGACTTCAAAGTAGTGCGCGGCACATTTGAGTGGCCCGTTTATTATGAACGCGCGTTAGAAAATAGTTTGGATGCAGCGCATGCTCCGTTCGTACATGGCGGTGCGTTCGGCAATCG
>CAZMQE010000370.1:0-2549 GCA_964568115.1 uncultured Anaerolinea sp. | reverse complement strand
ATTTACTTGCAGCCGATAGCGCTGCTTTGATTTGTTCCGTATGACCTGTCAAATGGAAGTTGGGTTGGAGCAGCCCAAAGCCGAAGCGATAGTAGCTGCCCTTGTTGGCGACAAAATCGTCGGGGATCATGGCAACGTAGGCGAGCGTCTCTTCCACGGTGCGGCGTAAGGCACTCAGCATCAGTGCCACGGATGGATTCGCTTTGACCGTTGCCGCAACTTGCGCGTCGATGTTGCCACCAAAACCATCGGTGACGGGTTCATAGCCATCGATCAAGCCGGTGAGATAAATTTGATTGAAGCGTTCACCTTGAATGAGATGAGCTACAACTTCCAGAGCGCTCCATTCTTTGGGACCTGGTTTCGTCATGGCTTGTTCATCGGTGACGTTATCGAAGCATTGTTCCACCTCAGCGAGACCGCCTTCGTATAAAGTCCGTGCGCGCTTGGCGAGTTCTGCCGCGTCGAACGGAACCTCAGGCATGGGGCGTTTGCTAAGTTCAAGATCGATCGTTTTCTTTTCAGCGCCACGATAGAGGATCACTGGAATATGGTCGCCGCCTTTTTTGCCAGCGATGGCGAGCGGCAAGCTGTTCACATCATTGCGGATGGGGTGTCCCGCCATCTCGACGATCACGTCGTCTCTTTGCAAGCCCGATCTTTGCGCACCCATGCCATCCACGACACCATCGAGGCGTATGCCTTCGCGTACAGGCACGCCCAATGCTTTGGCTTGCTCTTCGGTAAAATCGCCGGGCATGATGCCCAGCATGGGACGTTCGGCGATGCGCAGGTCAATGCCGGTTTCAAGAACTGACTTCAAATTGCGCAGGCTGTCCGCCCAATTCTCGCGGAAAGGTTCAGCTTTATGTGCCCATGCGGGGTCATCGGGAATTTCGTGATCGAGTCGTACCAGCGTGCCACCCTCTTTTTCGGAAACCGAAACAGTCACCTCGGTCGGGGCTGAATCGATATTCGAAAACCAGCGAAAGCGGACGCGTTTGGTTTCATCCAATTCAAGATAATGCCCGCTGGAATAAAAATCTCCGCGCCACCACAGATACATGCGTCCGTTTGGGTGCGCTTCCACAGTTGCCACATCACATAACCACTCACGCAAGGAGGTGGAGTTGGTAAAGGCACGGTATGCCAGCTTGATTGGAGCAAGTACGAAAATTTCTTCGGTAACTTTTGTCATGGGATACTCCTTGAGAGGCTAAAGATACACAATATTTTATCTGTGCATGCGCGGATTCACACCCCACTGGAGTATTGAAAATTTAGCTTATAAGCTGCCTGGAAGTGTTTGGAGAATGCGCTCGAAGATCTTGCCGTAATTGGCAGTTGCTCCCACCAAAAAGTCGGTGAAGGAAACGACGGCAGAGTGGTCGGCTTTATCAGAGATGGCGCGGATGCACAGGAACGGCACCTGATTGACTTCGCAAGTATGGGCGATGGCGGCGGCTTCCATATCGGTGCAGAGACCGTGGTGGGTGTTCCAGAGTTCGCGGGCTTTTTCGGGCTTGCCGATGAATTGGTCGCCGCTCAGAATGCGACCAGAAAATATTTTGGGAGAATGGCTGCCGAGTGAAGTTAGTTCGGTGGTTTTGGCGATCTCGACTGCCAGTTGTGTCAGACCGGGATTTGACTTGAATATTTGTTGCGAACGGAATTGCATTTGCCCGGTCTCGTTCGACATGAGGATATCAAACAGCAACTCGCCGGGTTTTAAGCCCCAGTCCGTGACATCATAATCGTGCTGAATGAATTCTGAGGCGACCACGAGATCGCCGACTTCCAACTCGGGGGCGAGTGCGCCAGAACTGCCCATGTTGAAAATGGCATCCACGTCAAAGAGATCGATCATTTGCTGAGTCGCGATCACCGCGTTGACCTTGCCCGGGTCACAGCGGGTGAGGAAGATCTGATTGCCGTAATCCTCGCCGTGCCAGAAAGTGCGCTTGCCTTTTTCTAGCTTTTCGAGGTTGTTGAGAATGGCGCGAATGGGGATGAGTTCTTCATCCATGGCGCCGATGATGCCGATTTTCATGGGGGTATCCTTAGGAAGTGATTTTGAAATTATATCATTGGGGATTTAAAAGCAAACGCGTGGACTTGACCAAGTCCACGCGTTTGCTAATCTTTGTGCGTGTTTAGCGCGTTACATTCCAGGTCATGGTTACCTGTGCTGGGGTGATGGCAATGGATTGCAGTGTGCTGTTGGGATTCTTTTGCCCAAGCTTGGAGAGACGATTGGCAATGGTTTGATTCCAGTTATCCACGCGGCTCTGTTCGAGCGGCTTGCCATCGAGCTGGGCATTGGAGACGGACGAGACGAGTTGTCCGTTGCTGACACTGAGGTCAAGGCGGAAGCTGAGGATGTCCGTTTTGCTGTCATCATTCAGGCGTTGACGTTCGCCGGAAACAGTTACGTAGCCAGTTTGGAGCGAGACGGTAATGTTTTTCACCAATGGGTCGGCGATGGCTGCGCTGATCGCATCTTGCAACTCTTGTTGGCTGATGGTTGTTTCCACGGTGGTCGAGCCGTC
>CAZMQE010000369.1:0-2552 GCA_964568115.1 uncultured Anaerolinea sp. | reverse complement strand
AACCCCTGGCCTCCTCAGTGCGATTGAGGCGCGCTCCCAACTGCGCTACAGGCCCAAGTTACAAGGCGAAGGACATTTTACTTGTTGCAGTGGGCTATGTCAAGCGAAGGATTTGGTGAATTCCGCTGTAAAATATACCATCTCTCCTTATTGAGGATAACTTCATGACCGACACCCATTCCAAACCCATCTATCGCATCATGGACTTGCACGAATCGGATCGTCCGCGCGAGAGGCTGGCTGCGTTAGGTCCTCAAGCCTTGACCAACGCTGAATTGATCGCCATTCTGTTGCGGGTCGGTGTCAAAGGCGAGAACGCCGTGGAGGTGGGACAACGCCTGCTGAATAAATTCGGCGGGCTGACCGGCTTGCATCGCGCTCCATTTGTCGAACTCAAAAAACAGCACGGGCTTGGCGATGCCAAAGCTGCACAGATCAAAGCCGCCATCGAACTGGGGCGTAGGCTCACGCTTGAATCGCCCGAAGAACGCCCGAGCATCAACTCCCCTGCCGATGCGGCGGCACTGGTTTCATACGAAATGTCCGCGTTGGAGCAGGAGCATTTGCGCGTGATTTTGTTGGATCGTAGAAATCGCGTGATGGAAACTGTGGAAGTGTATAAAGGCTCGGTAAATTCATCGCAGGTAAGAGTTGGGGAATTGTTCAAGGAAGCAGTTCGTAAAAACGCATCTGCCATCGTGGTTATCCACAACCATCCCTCCGGTGACCCAACTCCCAGCCCGGATGATGTCGCCGTGACGCGTGCCATTGTGCAGGCTGGCAAACTATTGGATGTGGATGTGCTCGACCATTTGGTGATCGGGCAAGGCAAGTGGGTGTCATTGAAAGAACGCGGTTTGGGCTTTGTGTAATGAACTAAACGAATAAGATTGCGCCTGATCTGGAGGTAAACCTGTTATGAATAATAAACCGCGTATCTGGCTGACAATCGGTCTACTAGTTCTTCTTGCGGCTTGCCAAACACAGCCCAAAATTATTAATCACAACCCGCCAAACCTTTCTGTCTCTTTCAGTAAATTCCAGGAGGTGGCGTGCCCGTTTGACGAAAACGGTTACTTGAATTGTGGCTCTGACCATCCCCTGAGCGCCTTGGACTGCGATGATATCTTTGCACCACCCAGCCTGTTTGGCGGACTGGACCCGTCCTACCCGATCGCCATCTGTGAGGTTGATGTTGCCTATGGCAATGCAAGCGACGAAACAAAAGCCGAAATAGATGCCGGGGAATATTTCTATTATGCAGGCGGTCTATCGGGCAAATACATAAGGTATGTCATTTTTCGGAATGATGGGTTCCGCCTGCTGAAATCAGAAAAGGAGTTTCGGGATGTGTACGCCCCGATCGAGTCGCCTGAAGAAGCCTTGAGCTACGTGCTGGCTGTAACAAACCTCTCAGCCTACTATGGCATTGTGTTGGATCCGGCATCTAAATATGAGGTAGATACCATTGAGGATACATTCGTCACCGCTACATCGGATGGGCATGATCTGCTTCTATACTCTTATGCCGCATTCGGATGCGGACCGCACTGGACATCCGCAGTTGTGGTGCATGTTTCAAAGGAAGGGATCATTCAGGAACTCACTCGGACAAACGTGTCCAGAGATCCAAGCTTGGATGATGTGTGTTTTGATTAAGCCCTCTTGGGAGATGTCTCGGTGAAAGAACGACGCTTGGGATTTGTCTAAAGCCTAGGTTCAGCGAACCAGCCCAAATGGAGGAGGAAGCGGTTCTTCATCCAATGATATGATTTCGTGAGCGTGATTCAAAATCTGAATGAGGAGCATGTCGCATGTTTGATTTCTTCAAGAAAAAGAAACCGGAACAGCCTAAACAATCTGTCTTCTCGGTGGGTATTCCAAAAGAAGGCGACGCGATGCCTGAGTCGTTGAAGGCGCACTCGCGATTCATCAAGCGCGTAAGTTGTCCGCAGTGCGGCGCGCCCAAGTCGCGACCTTCGACGACCGCTTACATTTATTGTGATTTCTGCGGCTCGCTCATGGACTACGATTTCCGCATGGCGAACGCCAACACGAACGCGGGCATCACCAACACGATCTATGCTCGCATCATGCAGACGGTGCAGATGCCGCTGATGCAAGCCAAAGCCCGCAATGACCGCGAGGCGGTGCGTCAGATCTATAAGCAGGTGTTCACGCAATGGTTGCAGGAATGTCCGAATGCCGCTTCGCCGCGCGCCATCAAAGACATGGACTTTCGCAAACAGTTCATTGATTATTGCGCCGAGTGCGCGGTGATCAAAGACATGGACCCGAATCAAGCCACGCTTCAAGTAAAGATGGATGGGCTGGTTGCGCGCCTGCAACGTATCCCCACACCCGGCGGCGCGTGGATGGTCGCTGGTCCATTTTGGGAATATGCCGCGCTGTATAAAGAGCAGATGATCGGGACGTATGCGTTGATCCGTCAACTGGGCACGGACCAATTGGACCCCGATCACGCCTCGCCCGAAGTTGCTCTGCGCATGGAATATACGACCTTCTGCCAAGCCTGGCTCCCCCACCTCTCC
>CAZMQE010000368.1:0-2554 GCA_964568115.1 uncultured Anaerolinea sp. | reverse complement strand
CGTTTGATCCCAACAGACTCAAACACCACATCCACGATTTCGTCACTGTCCTGAATCTTGCTGTCAAGCACAATGCCTTCGCCCCAGGTGGGATGCTTGATGCGAGTCCCAGCGCGGAATTTGGCTTCGGTAACAGGAGCAGTTGTCGGGTGGCGTGAAGCGTTATACGTCTGCCATTTGGTTTCGGAGGAAGAGTCGCGAGTTGTCCTGAATGGAGAAGAAGCATCACGTCCAGTTCTGGTTTTGCCCACGAGTAGATCTGCAGGGACATCATCCAGAAAACGGGATGGATAGGTTTCTTCTTGCGAGCCGCGTCCGCCGCGTTGAATGGAGCGGATGAGATAAAGCTTGTCTTTAGCGCGCGTGATGCCCACATAAAAGAGGCGGCGCTCTTCCTCCATTTGTTCAGGCTCATCGAACGAACGACTGTGTGGAAGAATGCCGTCATCGAGACCGACAAGGAAGACCACGCCGAATTCAAGTCCCTTCGCGGCGTGGAGGGTGAGCAGTGTGGGAACGTTGCCCTCGGTGAGGGTGTCTTGGTCAGAGACGAGCGCGATGTTTTCAAGGAAGTCGTCGAGTGTGCGTGTGGAATATTCTTCGGCGAGACGTTTGAGTTCAAGCACGTTATCCCAGCGGTCTTCACCTTCTTCGGATTCATCATCGATATATTGTTTGTAGTCAATGTCGCTGACGATGCGCTCGAAGAGTTCGGGGATGGTGAGCGATTGCGCAGCGATGCGCCAATTTGCCAACATGCCGCCGACATCAGATAATGAAAGCGCGGCGCGACCTGTGAACGCAGACCAGTACGGAGAGTCCGCGCCACGAGCGAGATCAATGAGCACAATGCCAGGCTGTAAATTATTTTGACGGGCAATGCTATGTAATGTAGTGAGTGTCTTATCACCGATGCCGCGTGCAGGGACGTTGATGATGCGGTCAAGGCTGGCTTCGTCAGCAGGGTTGTGGACAAGGCGCAGGAAGGCGATCAGATCCTTGACTTCACGACGTCCATAGAATCTTTGCGCACCGACCAAACGATAAGGAAGCCGCGCTTGTAAAAACGCTTCTTCCAATAAACGCGACATGGCATTGGTGCGATACATCACGGCGCAATCACCAGGTTCATATTGACGCGATGCCACAAGTTGAGCGATGCTGTCTACAACGAAAGCTGCTTCAGCGTAATCATCGGGTGCTTCATAGAAGAAGATCTTCTCGCCTGTGCCACGATCGGTGAAGAGTTGTTTTTGTTTGCGATTGCGAGCTTTGTTGATGACGCCCATCGCTGCATCGAGGATGGTTTGGCGTGAACGATAATTTTGTTCGAGCAGAATCGTTTGCGCGTCGGGGAAATCCTGTTCAAAGCGTTGGACGTTGCGCCAGTCCGCGCCGCGCCAGGCATAGATCGATTGATCAGGATCACCCACGCAAAAAATATTTTTATGATAAGAAGCAAGTTGTTGCACGAGTGCGTACTGTGCGAGGTTCGTATCCTGGAATTCATCCACCAACACATGGCGAAAGCGTTGTGCATACTTATCACGCACCGCGGGTAGTTCTTCCAGCAGGCGCGCGGTGTAGACGAGAATGTCATCAAAGTCCACGGCGTTGCTGGCGATCAGTCGCTTTTGATATTCGGCATACACACGTTTCACGACTTCATCTTTATAGGTAGTAGTGGGGTAGTTGTCCGCGCGGATGAGTTCATTCTTGGCGCGTGAGATCGCGGCATGCACACTCGCCGGGCGATACAACTTCTCGTTCAAATTAAATTCTTTGATAACGCTTTTGACAATGCGTTCCTGATCATCTGAATCAAAGATCACAAAATTCGATTCGATCGGTAGATGCTCCGCCTCACGCCGCAAGATGCGTGCACAGATCGAATGGAATGTGCCGAGCATGATACCCTCAATGGCTTGATCGGGGAGCAGGCGTTTGACGCGCTCCTGCATTTCTTTCGCTGCTTTATTCGTAAAGGTGACGGCGAGAATCTGCCACGGGCGGACGCCTTCCACCGCAATGAGGTACGCAATGCGTTGAGTCAGCACACGCGTCTTTCCGGACCCGGGACCTGCTACCACTAAAACAGGTCCGTTCTCCGCTGTGACGGCTTTCTTTTGTTGAGGGTTAAGTTTATCGAGGAAGTCCATGAGGAAAGGGGAAATGATGAATGCAGAAGGATGAATAAAGATAATCGTCCCGCAGGTTGTAGCGATGCAAAACCTGCGGGACGTGTCTACTTGTGTACTTGATTACTTATCTACAACTGCGATGTGCAGTGCGGACAGCGCTTGGCTTTGATCGAGATGGTGCTTGTGCAGTAAGGGCATTCCTTGGTGGTTGGGTCTGTGACAGGCGCTGGTTTTTGGATACGGTTCATGATACGAATGATCAGGAAGATGACGAACGCAATGATGGTGAAGTCTATAATGGATTGCACAAAGGCGCCCCATTTGACGACCGCCGAGCCAACCGTAAGAGCTTTATCCGCGAGATTGATCCCGCCGAGGACCAGCCCAATTAATGGAAACAGCACATCGTTGAC
>CAZMQE010000367.1:0-2557 GCA_964568115.1 uncultured Anaerolinea sp. | reverse complement strand
TACTTCTTGGAAGTTTTTATTTAACTTATATGTGTCAAGAACAGACAAAAGTACTTATTCGGTACCTATGACCTATAACTTTGCATCCTAAGAGGACTTTTGGACGTGTCTTTGATGAACTTATTAACGGCATACTCACTTGGCGATGCTAGCATTGAGTGGAAGATGCATTTTTGACAGCCTGATGTCCCCGATCTGATTTACGGGAATTACGCTGTAAATGCAGAAACGTTTTATTTCTCCTTTGGCATAACAGTTGAAACAAACTTAATTTGAGATCTGGCATGAATGCCAGCCTTGTTTGCTTTGCTGTTCAACAATCAACACAACATGACTAGATTTGCTACTAAGTACAACTGCCAAAGTATGACTAGAATAGAAAGGTTCAAATGCTCACAAAAAACAAACAATCCTCTAATCACACAGCGTCTCGTAAGAAAACGAATATTTTCTCTGTAGTCGTGCTGATGCTCTTGGTCATTGCAGGTGTTGCGCCTTTTATAGGCGCTGCACCAGTACAAGCCCAGGCTACCACCCTTACTTTCATCGCAGAAGCTGATGCGCAGGTAAATGAAGCCAATCCAGCCACGAATTATGGCAATAGCAGCTATATACAGGTGGATGGCGCAAGCGACCCGGATGTGGAAGGTTTCATCCGCTTCACAGTTGCCGGGGTGTCTGGCGCTATTCAAAATGCTACGTTGCGGATTTATGACACAACCAATGGTTCTGCCAATGGACCGGTCGTATATGGAACCGGCACTTCGTGGACAGAGACCGGTCTTACCTGGAATAATCGTCCCTCTCGTATCACGGGCGCGCTCGATAATAAGGGTAGTATCAGCACAACCACCTGGGTGGAATACAATGTCACTTCGTCCGTGACCGGCAACGGAACATTTAGTTTTGTGCTCGCTGCCGACAGCAACGATGCCGCCACGTTCTCTTCCCGCCAGGGCAGTCAGCCACCTCAATTGGTGGTCATCTCTGATAGCGGTTCAACCTCCACGCCCGGTAACACGGCAACTCTGCCACCGGCTCCGTCTGTGACTTCAACTGGAACACAAACCACCGGCTCTGCCCTCACTTTCATCACCGTGGCTGATTCGCAAGTTAAGCAGTCCAGCCCATCCACCAATTACGGGAACATGACCTCTTTGCAAGCCGATGGTGCCAGCGACCCGGATGTAGAGAGTTTCATACGCTTCACGGTAACAGGAGTAGGCGCGGTTCAAAACGCTACACTGCGCGTTTACGATACGACCAACGGCTCCGTCAACGGACCGGCTATATACGGAACCGATACTTCATGGACTGAGACCGGCATTAACTGGAATGGCCGCCCTGCCCGCACCACGAGTGTGCTTGATAATAAAGGCAGCATCAGCACGAATACCTGGGTGGAATACAATGTCACTTCGTTTGTGACGGGCAATGGAACGTTCAGTTTCGTGCTCGCCGCCGACAGCAACGATGCCGCCACATTCTCATCCCGTCAGGGCAGTCAACCGCCTCAATTGGTGGTTACAACGGGCAGTGGTCCAACTCCGATACCTGGTAATACGGCAACTCAGACGCCACTCCCAGTGAACACTGCCACGAACACATCAACACCGAATGCCAGCCTTACTCCAAGTTCTACACCCTCCAGTGGAAGTGTTGTCCTGGTCGGTGCTGGGGATATTTCATCATGTAGTCAAAACAACGATGAGGCTACTGCAAAATTATTGGATGGTATCGCAGGTACGGTTTTCCTGGCTGGCGATAATGTCTATGATAATGGTGCCTATAATGAATATGTCAATTGCTACGACCCAACCTGGGGACGGCACAAGTCCCGTACCCAACCGGTACCTGGCAATCACGAGTATCAGACATCAGGTGCGGCGGGTTACTTCCAATACTTCAATAATATTGATCCTTACTACGCCTATGACCTTGGCGCCTGGCGCATTTATGCTTTGAATTCCGAGATCGGCGCATCAGCTTCGAGCGCTCAGGTGGCATGGCTGCAAGCTGATCTTGCCGCACATCCCAACCTCTGTGTGTTGGCGTATTGGCACAAACCGCGCTGGTCATCAGGTTCTACGCATGGCAGTAACTCGTCAATGCAGACCATGTGGCAGGTACTTTCTAATGCGGGAGCCGAGCTGGTGCTCAATGGGCATGAGCATAATTATGAACGTTTTGCGCAGATGAATAGCTCGGGCGCGACGGTTGCACAGGGCTTGCGTGAAATTGTGATCGGCACCGGCGGCGCGAAACTCTATCCCTTTGGGTCGTTCTTGTCCGCCAGTCAGGTTCACAATAATTCATCTTTTGGTGTGTTGAAGCTGACCTTGAACGCCGATAGTTATGATTGGCAGTTTGTGCCAGTTGCCGGATCAACATTTACTGACAGTGGCAGTAGCACTTGCCATTAGTCGATCAAGCGCGAAAATGTTTTTGTAAAGTAAACGCCAGGCTATTTGCCTGGCGTTTACTTTTTGGCATTACTTTGTATCTGGCAAGACCAATGGAATATCCAAAAACGGATGCTTCACCACCTGCACAGGCA
>CAZMQE010000366.1:1326-2570 GCA_964568115.1 uncultured Anaerolinea sp. | reverse complement strand
ATTATTCTTTTACTTGCCCGAGTCCCACTCAAAACGATTTGGCAGGCGATGCCGATCATTTTGATCATGGGCACGCTGTTATTCATCGTCAATATTCTTACCGTAAAATCTACAAGCTTCATTACCATTGCCGGGTTTACTATTGGCGAGCAAGGCTACGATCGTGGCTTGGAATTCTTCCTGCGTATCACGATCATGGTGTTGGCTTCCTTCCTTTTCATCTGGACCACAGACATCCGCGACCTGATGACGGGTCTCGTGCACATCGGTATGCCGTATCGTTACGCCTTCTCGATCTTTTTGGCGTTGCGCTTCCTACCCATCGTGCAACAGGAAGTGGATGCCGTCAAAGCTGCGCACGCCATTCGTGGACGCGCCTCCTACTCCCCCATTCGTCATCGCTTCCGCTTGTGGCAGCGCTACATGTTCACCGTCATTGTAAATGGTCTGCGCAAAGCCGAGAACACGGCGCTCGCAATCGAGTCACGCGGCTTCGGTGCCTACCCCGACCGCACGTACACCAAAGCTTTCCACTGGACAAAGACAGGCGTCTTCCTCATCATCATCTTCATCGCCTTTGCGGCATGGCTGATCTTGTGGGAACGCAACCTGCTGCCCTTTTAGTGAATTCATTTCAACACCGCCCCGCCCTGTTGCGGGGCTTATTTTTTGCATTGACCCCACAGCCAACCTCACGTAAAATCCGCTGACTAAATTATATATAATCAAAGGAATCCAGCATGGCTCGTTATCGCATCTTCTATTGGAAACATATCCCCTCGTCCTTCACCGTCGAAGGCGATGGTCGCACCGTCAAAAAACAACTCTCGCAAAAAATCCAGAACGCCATCGACGCTTATGCCATGGCTGTTGGATTAATCGGCACGGATGAATATACCGCCCAATACAAACGCGGACCGTGGGTGGAGCGTGAAGGCTCACCCGAGGAAGTTGCCGAAGCGCTTCTCTCTGAACTTGAAACTGAATTCGCCAAAATAGAAATCCCCAAGCGAGATGCAAATTCTGCTTAACCACAAAGGACACCAAGTGCACAAAGGTTAAGGACAATAAATCTTCGCGACCTTTGCGCTCTTAGCGGTTCAAAAAATAATGACCAAAAAACACAACATCATCCTACAACCCTCCGGCAGCCGCGGTCAAGCGGACGAAGGCATGTCCGTTCGTTCGGCTGCGCGTGAACTCGGCGTGGAGATCGAATCCATTTGCGCGGAGAACGCCACCTG
>CAZMQE010000366.1:0-1226 GCA_964568115.1 uncultured Anaerolinea sp. | reverse complement strand
ATGAATCCGCAGATCGTGTATGGCGAAGACGTGATGTCGCGCATTCAATACACCATCGAATATCCCGATGGCTTGGAGAAATTGCACAAAGCCATCATCTCTACACTGAATAAATTATTGAAGCAAGCCGCGCACACTGCCAAGATCAAGATGAGCGAGATTCTGGAAATGGTATTGGTGGGCAATTCCACGATGCATCACATCTTGTTGAATCTGCATCCCAAGGATTTGGGGCTCGCCCCATTCGTACCTGCGATCCATGCCTCAGTGGACATCAAAGCGCGCGAGTTAGGTCTGCACATCAACCCATCCGGTAACATCCACGTCCTCCCCACCATTGCTTCCTTCGTCGGCGCGGATACGAGTGCAGTCATCCTTGCAGAAGAACCTCACAAACAGGAAGAGAACTGGTTGCTCATCGATGTAGGTACCAACGCTGAACTCGTGCTCGGGAACAGTAAACGCTTGTTATGCACATCCACACCGACCGGTCCTGCGCTCGAAGGCGCGCACGTGGAATATGGCATGCGCGCCGCGCCTGGTGCCATGGAACGCATCGTCATTGACGAAAGCACGCTCGAACCGAAATACAAAGTCATCGGTGTAAATGGTTGGAACACCGACCATGCCGAGTTCAAAGGTCAAGTCAAAGGGATTTGTGGTTCTGCCATCATCGATGGCGTGGCAGAATTGTTCCGGGCTGGGATCGTGGATTCTCGGGGCAAGTTCAAAACCAATTTAGAGTCGACGCGCATTCGAAAAGGCGAAAGCGGCTGGGAGTATGTGATCGCCTGGGCGGATGAAACGTCCATTGGCAGAGACATCCCCATGACCCAACAGGATGTGCGCCAGATCCAATTGGCGAAGGCGGCGTTGTTCGTAGCAGCGCGCACATTATTGAAGCGCTTTAATTTGCAAACCCCTGATAAAATTATTTTGGCGGGCGGCTTCGGCAGTTATATCGATAAAGAAAAAGCCATGCTGATCGGGTTGATCCCTGATTGCAATTTGGATAACGTGTACGCGGTTGGCAACGCGGCGGGCGATGGTGCGCGCATCGCGTTGTTGAATGTGGAGAAACGCAAAGAGATCGAAACGGTCACGCGCAAAGTGGAGCGCTTTGAGCTGCCTACCGATCCTGAGTTTCAAAATCAGTTCATGCTTGCCACGAGTTTCCCGCACATGAACGAACCTTTCGAACACATCGCGCATTTGATCCCGAATCG
>CAZMQE010000365.1:0-2577 GCA_964568115.1 uncultured Anaerolinea sp. | reverse complement strand
TGACCTGCAAGCCGTAGCCATGATAGGTAATGCTGCCTTCCGGGCACCAATTCAATGAACAGGTAAAGCCGCGGTTATCGGTGAAATTGCTCTCGGTAATGGTAACGTTGCCTGCGGCTGTGATGGTCGCGCCGATCAGGCGGTTTTCTTTTGCTTCCACGCGATAGAGGTCAACCGTACCGCTGGCATTCACAAGCAAGCCGGTATCATCAATGAAGACATTCGAGTCGGAGACGTTGTTATTGAACTGGCTGTTGCTTACTGTGATATTTCTTCCGGTCAGGCTGCCGCCCCACAGATTGTTAAAGTTGGCAGTCACGAAGTCCAGGAAAATATCATTCGGCGTGACAACCGTCAAGCCATATCCGTAGAAGGTCAATCCTTCGCCGGGTGTGAAAGTGACGCTCTGATGTCCGGAGAAGATGGAGTTAGTAATGACAACATAATCCACAGCCGCAATGTCTGCGCCGAAGAGTTGGTTCCGGCTGGCATCCACATTGTTGAGAGTCACCACCCCAGTGCTCACCACTTGCAACCCAAACCCGGTGGGGGAGGTGATGAGGCCGGAGCCATTGTCGGTGAAGGAACTGAACTGGACAGCCGTATTGTCTCCCTGGATGTAGGCGCCGTACTGATAGTTGTTATTTGCGTTCACATGCTCTATTGAAACGAGCCCACCTGCAACTACTCTCAAGCCATAACCACCATCCCGGTTTAGTATGTTCTCGGGATGGAAGTAGTCATAATAATAGGCGAGGTGACCGTTAAAGTTAGATGTATTTTGAACGCCATCTATTAGGCGAGCTGTAATAGCCACTGCGTCGCCAGCTTGGATGTTCGCGCCGAATAACTGGTTGTCACTGGCATTCACGTCAATGAGCATAACATCAAGGTCGCTAACGATCTCCAGACCGCGGCCTGTCAGGTTCAAGGGGTCGCCGGAACTGTTGTTGCTGAAGTCGGCTGTATCGATCGCAACTTCGCTTGTTTCGATGTGCGCGCCGTACAGATTGTTGCCGGTTGCCTCGATGCGTTGTAGGTCTACATTGTCGGTCGTGACGACCCGGAGGCCGTAGCCACCGTAGGATTTTTCACCCGTACTGGAGTAGGTGTAGGATTTGTTGCCATTGAAGAAGCTGTCATGGATCATCACCTCATCGATCGATTCGATGTTTGCGCCAAAGAGTTGGTTGTTGTTGGCGGTTACACCGATGAGGTTGATGTCGTTCGTGCTTTTGATCTCCAGACCATATCCGGTTGGGTTTTCATTCCAGTCTGAACTGTTTTCACTGAAGGAACTGTTTGTGACATTTACGATCACACCATCGAGGTGCGCGCCAAACAGGTAGTTGTCATTGGCATTCACGCCTTCAAGTGTGATATTTCCAGTTGTAACGACTTGCAAGCCGTAGCCATTGAAGACCCAGCCATTCACGTAGGCATAGCCCTGGTTGCTATTGAAGAAACCGTTCGTCACAACAACATCCCCAGCCGCCTGGATGTTTGCCCCAAAGAGCTGGTTGTTATTCGCCGAAACGCTCGCGAGTGAAACTGCACCGCCGCTGTGGATGTTCACACCTGAGCCAGTCGGATCATCGATCTGACCAGAACCGTTGTTGTTGAATTGAGTATTGGTGATCTCAGCTTTGCCACCGGCGTTGACTGTGGCACCGGCGTTCGCATTGTTGTCGAAGTTTGAGTCGACTACGGTGACATCACCGCCAGCGGTGAGATCAGCGCCGGTTTGGGAGTTGGTGACCTCAACATTGGAGAGGTCGATATTTCCCTGAGTAAAGAGCGTCAACCCGGCTTGACCGGTAACGTCACTGATGCTGAGATTGTTGATCGTCAGCGAGCCAACCCAGGGGTTGGAACTGGAGCCGATAATGATCGGAACATTGAATTGCGTAGTCGCAGTCGTTGTGCCCGTGTTCGTATCCCAACCGCCTTGCAGGGTTAGGTCGTATTTATTGATTTCATTAAAGGTGTAGTTGTTGAAATCGATCTGGGATTCGCCGCCCAGGTACTCACCCTGTTGGATATAGATCGTGCCTGCTGTTTGATAGGCGACATCTATTTCGTTGGCTTGCAGGAAGGTCAGCAACTCATCAAAGCTGCTGAACGAAGCTGTACAACCATTCAAACCGGGTGTGGGGGCTTGACCGGCAGGACACCAGATCGGGTCGTAGGCGGATGCGATCGCATCTGCGGATTCTTGTGAAGCGAGCGGCAACGCATCACCTTCGGAATTTAGAACGACCACCGTGGTATTCTCGGGTACCTGTTCCAGGATGTTTTCCGGAGCCGGGTCCACTACGACAGTTTCTTCAGCCGGGAGTGGAGTTGCCGCGGGTAATACTTCTTCGGTGGGGAGGGGAGTGACTTCAACGACAGGGTCTGAAGCCTGTCCCTCCCCAGGGTTACTGGTTGGATCTGTTACCGGGGTCTCTGTGCCTGTGCCATCATCGGCGTAGGCGGTCGTCGTCCCAATGGTGCTGAATAACACGAACACCACAATGGTAAAAGAAAGGAAAAATGCGCGAACTGTTTTGACCATGATATCTCCTCTTCAGTTAT
>CAZMQE010000364.1:0-2586 GCA_964568115.1 uncultured Anaerolinea sp. | reverse complement strand
CGCCAAGTCCGGTCACATGATCGACTTTCACGGCAAGGAACATTTGCCCGAACAATCTGACCCGCCCTTTATCGAAGGCATGAGCGAAGCGCAGGTTGGTGCCTTGAATGAATAAAGTCATTGTCATTACCGGCGCCACTGGTGTGCTCGGAAATCTAACCGCCAAAACATTTGCCGCGCAGGGCTATTCACTCGCCTTGCTCGATCACGATCAAAATAAATTGGACAGCTTAACCCGCGACTTGAATCTGCCGAACGAAAGACTCTTCACCTCCATCGTTGATCTCCGCAATGGGCAGGCGGTTCAGGACTCAGCCGAGGCTGTTTCAAAAAAATTCGGCAGCGTCCACGCTTTGATCCATCTCGTCGGCGGTTGGATGGGTGGCAAGACCCTTGCCGAAACCGGCGCAGAAGATTTAGAGTCCATGCTGGGTCAACACGTGTGGACGACGTTCAACTTGTTCCACGCCTTCTCTCCAAAACTCGCTGCTAACAATTGGGGACGAGTGATCACCATTTCACCATCCACGGTATTGAACCCGCCTGCCAAAAGAGGCGTCTATACCGCCACAAAAGCGGCGCAGGAAACCCTTGTGTTGACTCTCGCGGCAGAACTCAAAGAGAGCGGCGTCACGGCGAATATTATTCAAGTCCGTGCCATTGACACAGAAAATAAAGGCACGGGTACCACGCCTGCTGAAATTGTCGCCGCCATGCAATATCTCTTCTCTGATGAAGCCGGGAAGATCACCGGCGCAAGAATCCCGTTGTATTAAGAGCAGAACTCCGAGTTTTTCAAAAACTCGGAGTTCTCATTTATACCAAGTAACCGGATTGGTTTATGGTTCGCTGATCTTGAACCATTGAACTTCTACGATCACGGGCACCTTGTTGATCGATGAGATATTGAAACCAACACTGCCTTCCCGCAGCACAAACTTATTATCTGTCACGGGGCTTTGTTTGATCTCCTGTCCATTGACAAACATGGAGATCTTCTTGTCGTTGCAGATCATGGTGAATTCATTCACTTCCTTGCCCAGTTTGAGGAAGGTCGTGCCGCCACTCGCTATATCGTTATATTTATCTGTAACAGCATATAAATACCATAAGCCATCACTACCTACACTCCATTCATACCAGCCTTCATCGCTGACGCGACAGGTCAGGCTGATGTTATTGGAGTTCACACCCCGGTTATCAGCGCGCAAATCGATACGCACGTTATCATAGGAGAACCCACTGTAGGTGTAGTAATAATAGAGATCTTTTTCAGGTAATTCGACCCGCATGGTGCCATCGCTAAAATCAACCTTGACTGTATCTTTATGGGCGTCAGCTCCCGGTCCTAGAATATCAATCGCCCAGTCTGAACCTGGGTCCTGATCGAACTCCTCTGTAAAGAATTTGGAAACGACCGGCGCTTCGGTGGGCGGCACGACGACCGGCGCTTCGGTGGGCGGTGCTTCGGTGACAACCGGCGCTGGCGGATTGGTCGGCTGTTGCACTGGTTGCTGAGGCTGCTCCGGCTGAGTCGGAGTGTTCCCGCCTCCTGTTAAACTACAGGCTAACCCTACAACAAGCAACAGACTTGTGAAAAAGAACATCTGACGAAATGTTTTCATGGCTCTCTCCTTTTTGGTATGAACGCTAGTATACGCATATGACCTCAAAAATACAAGCGCGAACGATTCGCAAACTACTATTCTTCTGTGGTACATTCGTACCACCATGCCCATTCTAGCCATCCTGTTATTACTTGTCAGTGCGGTGCTGCACACTTCCTGGAATTTGCTCATCAAACAGTCTGAAGATAAATATATCGTCACTTGGTGGATGGTGACGATCGGCGGTGTATTTGCTATCGTTATGTTGTTTTTCACGGGTTTGCCGCCGCGTTCGATGTGGATTTTTGCCGTCGTCAGCATTTGCGTTGAAGCAACCTACTTTGTTACGCTTTCCTATGCTTATCATGACAATGATTTTTCATTGATCTATCCAGTTGCCCGTGGGTCTGCACCGGCGTTTTTGACATTATGGTCATTTCTCTTCCTGCACGAAAAGCTAACCGCAGGTGGGACACTTGGGCTGGCACTCATCATCGGCGGACTATTGATCATCGGGATTAATACCCTCACGCAAGCACATGTCACACACCTGCACTTCAAAGGTGCGGCTGTGGCAGTTTTCATTGCTCTATTGATTTCGATCTACACCACCATCGATGGAGCCGCAGTCCATGACGGTTTCGCCCTGCCATATGTGATGTCGATGTTTGCTTTCGTGCCCATCCCCATCACGCCGTTTATCTTCCGTGAATACAAGTGGGAAAGAATCAAGCGAACTTTGACCAGCCAGCCTATCCGCGTGCCGCTAGCTGGAGTGTTAGGAGTGTTGGCATATCTCATGGCGGTCTTTTCCTATTCCATTGCGCCGCTTAGTTACGCCGGTTCGATCCGCGAAGTAAGCGTGGTCTTTGGTGCATTCGCTGGTTGGTGGTTCTTGAAGGAAAAAATGGGCGGTATTCGTCTATTGGGCGCGATCGTGATCTTTGCAGGCATTGTGATCATCGCCATCTTTGGATGA
>CAZMQE010000363.1:0-2599 GCA_964568115.1 uncultured Anaerolinea sp. | reverse complement strand
CCTCTTTCTTCTTTCTTCTTCAGCCTTTCGCCTTCATCCTTTTCATCGCTCTTGCCCTCGGCGCGGCGCGTTATCAAAAAACGGTTCCGAGTTTTGATGCATTCCATATTGCCTTTTACAATGACCGCGATTATGACCTGCTCATCACCGGTACGCTCATTGAACCGCCTGACTATCGCGATAGTTACACCAACCTGCGTTTGAAGGTCACTGCGGTGGATACGGGTGATAGCGAACTACCGATCAAAGATAGTTTGATCCTCGTGCGCGTCCCCAATAACCAAACGTTTCAATATGGCGACATCCTGCGTCTACGCGGCAAATTGAAGACGCCGCCGGAGAACGAGGATTTTTCTTATCGTGATTATCTCGCAGCAAAGAATATTCACTCGTATATGACCAATGCCGAAGTGACAGTGTTGCCTGGTAATGCTGGCAACCCATTCTTTGCCATGTTGTATACATTCAAAGAGAAATCGCTTGCGAATATTTATCGCATGTATCCCGATCCCGAGTCTTCTTTGCTGGCGGGCATTCTGCTCGGCGTGGATACGGGTCTGACCAGCGAATTGCAACAAGCCTTCAAGAACACAGGGACGGCACATATCATTGCCATCTCGGGATTCAACATCAGCATTATTGCAGGCATCTTCTTTGCTTTCTTTAGCAAATTTCTTGGCGATCGGCGCGGCACGATCGTGGCGATCTTGGGAATTGCCCTGTATACAGTCCTTGTCGGTGCGGATGCGGCGGTTGTCCGCGCGGCGGTGATGGGGAGTCTTGCGTTGTTTGCCAAGCAGGTTGGTCGTCGGCAGGTTGCGCTTAATACATTGCTAACGGTTGCCGCATTGATGTGTATTTGGAATCCGCTGTATGTTTGGGATGTGGGCTTTCAACTCTCGTTCTTTGCTACGTTGGGGCTCATCCTTTACGCCACCCCGTTTTCTGAATTCGCGAATCGTATCATCGTAAAATATTTCCCAACCTCCGCGGCTGAAAAATTTGCGGAGCTCTTCTCTGAATTTGTGCTCCTCACGCTTGCCGCGCAATTGACTACAATTCCGATCATGGCGTATCACTTCCAACGTATCTCGCTCGTTTCGTTCATTGCCAATCCGTTCATTCTGCCGCCGCAACCAGCGGTGATGATCCTTGGCGGCTTATCAGTGTTGTTGAGCCATGTGTGGATGTTGTTGGGTCAGATCGTGGCGTGGATCACGTATCCCTTTGTGGTGTATACGATCCGCATGGTGGAGTTGTTTGACCGTGTGCCGCATGGGACTCTGTTCCTGGGCGACGTGTCCATTTGGTTTACGGTATTCTTCTACGTGGCGCTGCTTTCTTTGACGTTTAGCTGGTCCAGTTTCAAAGAGTGGACTCGGTCCCTCGGGCAGAAGGCAGGTTCGGTTGGCGTCGGAAGCGTGCTCGTCATCCTGGTGATCGGTTTGTTATTGGTGTGGCGCGCGGCAGCTTCGCTTCCCGATCGGCTTTTGCATGTCACGTTTTTGGATGTGGGTTCAGCGGACGCAGTGCTCATCCAAACGCCGGGCGGGAAGAATGTGTTGATCAATGGCGGAGCGAGTGTGACGATATTGGCAGATGAATTGGGCAGGCGCATTTCTGCTTTTGATCGCAGGCTCGATTGGCTCGTGGTTGCCGCGACAGATGAAGAACAGGTGGCGGCGTTGCCGCGCGTGTTGGAGCGTTATCCGCCGGATCAAGTGTTGTGGAGCGGTAATGCGCAGGCATCGTTCTCTTCGTTGGTGTTGAAGGAATATCTTGCCACGAAACAAATTTTGGTGACAAATGCCGAAGTGGGACAGGTGTTGGATCTGGGTGATGGCGGCACGTTGAAGGTGTTGACGGTGGGTCCGCGCGGTTCGGTGTTGTTGATCGAGTATAAGAATTTCCGTGCGGTGTTGCCGGTGGGTATGAGTTTCGAAGCGCTGGACGAGTTGCGCAGCGGCGCAAGTATCGGTCCGGTAAGTGTTTTGTCGCTGGCGGATTCTGGGTATGCCGCCTCGAACCCGGATGAGTGGTTTGCGAATTTAAATCCTGAGTTGGTTGTCTTGAGCGTTGACGCAGCGGATGAAAACGGCATGCCCGATGGCGAAGTGCTCAAAGCCGTGAAAGATTATTCGTTGTTGCGCACCGATGAAAGCGGTTGGATCGAGATCACCACAGACGGCACGCAAATGTGGGTGAACGTGGAAAGATAGTCAGGCTTGAATTTTGCTGTCAAAAATTGTATAGTAGTAACACCAAAGGAGTTTTTATGAGCGAACTATCCATTACTACATCACAGGTTCAGGGAGAAATTGCAGTGACCATTTTGCATTTGAGCGGTCACCTGCATGGCAGTACGGAACGTCAATTGCTGGATCATGCCCGTCAGGCGAGTGAAGACGGCGCGAAACATCTCCTGCTTGATCTATCCGGTTTGGAAGTGCTTTCCAGCGCGGGTTTGCGCGCGATCCAAAATATCTTTAAGTTGTTCACGCCGCCTGCCGATGTGGAGCTCATCCGTCAGCATGGTGCCGAGCCGTATAAGTCGCCATACTTTAAACTACTTTGTCCAAATCCCCAGATCTATTATGTG
>CAZMQE010000362.1:0-2609 GCA_964568115.1 uncultured Anaerolinea sp. | reverse complement strand
AAAAATTAATAAGCCAGCAGATTTCCTGCTGGCTTATTAATTTTTAATGTAAGAAATGAGTTATGTATGTATACTGTATATAAGGTGTTATTGTAAAAACTTGCAATAAGGATATCTATGTCTTGTGCCTCTGATTTTGCCCCCCAACTCCGTGCTCGTGGATTTCGCATGACCACGCAGCGCATGGCAATTTTGCATGTGTTGCGTCATGAGGGGACGCATCTCTCGCCTGCCGAAGTATATAAGAAGGCGCGGAAGGAAGCACCCGGTCTCACCGAGCCCACGGTCTACCGCACGCTGGAATTCCTTGCGGATAATGCCCTGATACGCCCATCCTATTCCTCCACTGGACACCTAACCTACGAGATCGCGGGCAGCGACCACCATCACATTGTCTGTAGAAATTGCAATGCGGAGATCGAGGTGGAGCATGCTTTGCTTGAAAGCCTGTATCGTTTGTTGGAAACGACCAGCAACTATCGAAGTATTGACAGCCATGTGACCTTCTTTGGGGTATGCCCGAAGTGTCAGAAGAACTAGAAAAGGAAATACAACCATGCACTATTCACCAGCGCCACTTCATATCCCTGATGGATTCTTAACCCTCGTGGTTTCACTTGTCTGCTGGGCGATCACAGCGCTTACGCTCAGTGTGGCGATCTCACGCACGAACAAAGCCCTTGGCGAAAAGCAAGTTCCATTGATGGGCGTGATGGCGGCGTTCATCTTTGCGGCGCAAATGATCAACTTCCCTGTGGCGGGTGGGACATCCGGTCACTTGTTGGGTGGTGCGCTGGCGGCGATCATGCTCGGACCGTGGGCAGCGATGCTGGTGATGACGGCCGTCATCGCGGTACAGGCACTACTCTTTCAAGATGGCGGCTTGCTGGTGATGGGCGCGAACATTTTGAACATGGGGTTGATCACCTGCATCATCGGTTATGGACTGTATCGCAGTGTATCAGGCGGTAGCCGTATCTTGAAATTGAGCGTTGCAGGCATTGCTGCGTGGCTTTCAGTGATGGCGGGTGCCTTGTTCACCTCTTTGCAGTTGTGGTTGAGTGGTACATCGCAGTTACAGGTCGTTATTCCCGCCATGCTGTTTGTGCATGCTTTGATTGGGTTGGGGGAGGCGGTTGTCACGGTCGCTGCGTTGTCATTCGTCTTGCAAGCCCGTCCAGACCTGCTTGGCGAAAACTCTGAATCGGCAAAAGGTAGTAAAGGCTGGATCGTTGCTGGGCTTGCGATCTCTTTGGTCGTGGTGCTGCTTTCACCGTTCGCATCCGCCGATCCCGATGGGCTTAATCGCGTTGCGGAAGATCTGGGTTTTATCAATGCTGCTACATCCGGGACAGGTCCTTTGGCTGGTTATGTAGTCCCGTTCCTCGCGAATACTTCTGCCTCAAAAATAGCGGCGGGTGCATTGGGCGTGCTCGTCGTTCTTGGATTAACGTTCTTTGCAGGGCGCACATTGAGCGTAAATCGGAAACCATAAATCGTGGTCTCGATACGGGCTTCGCAAAGAGCACTCAGCCCTACTCGGCCACCATTTGATAATCAAAAATCGTAAATCATCAATCGTAAATCCTCATGCATTCAGATGTCTTTGACCGTTATCACGATACCGAAAGTTTCATCCATCGCCTGGACCCGCGCGTCAAGGTGGCGGTGACGCTGGCGTTCATTCTCTCGAACGCGCTCCTGCCCGATGGCGCCTGGCTGGCATTCGGTTTTGCGTGGCTGTTCCTGTTGTTCATTAATGCGCTTTCGAATCTTGGGCTTGGGTTCACGTTCAAGCGTTCGTTCGTGGCGTTACCGTTTGCGCTGGTTGCCATCACTGTTTTGTTTTCCATTCCGGGGAAAGCACTTTCCTCTTTTCATTTTCTATTCTGGGATCTGACCATCACCGACATGGGCTTGCTGCGTTTCATGAGCATCCTGGTGCGTTCATGGCTCTCGGTGCAAATGGCGATCATGCTCGTGGCGGTGGCGCGCTTCCCGGATATTGTCCATGCGCTGGAACATTTACGTGTGCCGACGATCCTCACGACGATCATCGCGTTTCTGTATCGTTACCTCTTCGTGTTGGTGGATGAGGTCTTCCGTCTGCTGAGGGCAAGAGAAGCCCGCTCGGCAGCCGAAGCAGGCTCAAAGTCGGGAGGCAGCGTGATGTGGCGGGCGCAAGTCGCGGGCAATATGGCTGGTCAACTTTTCTTGCGGAGTTACGAACGCAGTGACCGCGTCTACAATGCGATGTTGGCGCGCGGGTACACGGGTCATCTGCTGACGATCAATCCGCATGAGCTTCATCGCGTGGATTATGTCACCACGGCGCTGGCGCTCTTCGTTATTCTTTTACTGCAATTGATTGGATGGTTATGACAAACGTTTTGCATGTTCAGGATCTGCATTATTCTTATCACGATGGTCACACGGCGTTACGCGGCGTTTCGTTCGAAATGTTTGCCGGGGAGAAGGTGGCGCTGGTGGGACCGAACGGCGCGGGCAAATCGACCTTGATGCTGCACTTGAATGGGATCTTGACTGGGCAGGGCGATGTGACCGTGGGCGACAAACGCATCATGCGTGACAATTTGCCTGCCATCCGT
>CAZMQE010000361.1:0-2619 GCA_964568115.1 uncultured Anaerolinea sp. | reverse complement strand
TCGACGGTTTTTGCGGCTTTGTAACCGGTGGGCATCCAGATCTCGAACAAGGCTGTGCGATACTGTACCCAACCGGCAGGGACGAGTGCCTCATAAGGCAGCGGCGTCTGTGCGGGGGTGGCTGTAAACGTTGGGGTCGTTACGAGGGTCACCGTGGGCTGCGGAGTATCCGTTGCAGTTGCCACTTGCGGCGCAGACGCCCCGGTTATTTTCCCCAGCATCAAATAACCAACAAGGCAGAATAGCAGGATAGCAAACCCCGCCAACCCCGCTAAAATGCCAAGCTGTGTTACGGTCATTCCAAAGTATTTTTTGTTGAAGTCCATCTTTCCTCCAGGGGTGCGATAGCCTTATCATACCCGCATGTTTTTGTTAGGACAGTTTTAACACCATGACCAAAAACATCCTAGGGGACAGAAGTTCCATGCGGAGTTGGCAGATCTGTAATGGGCGCCCAGCCGCTGGCGGAAAAATATTCCTGCAAAAATGTTGAGCGCTCTTCAGCAGTCATAATACGCGGGCGCGCAAAATCTTCCAGCAAGGTGGTGGTCAATTCCACGCTGATCAGTTTGCCAGCGTAGATCACATAGCGATCAAGGAACTCACGGCGAATCCCCTCGGGCATCCAATCCATATTGCCCATCTGGTCGAAGAATAGATTTCCCAACCCGTAATGGATGAACGCGTCGTTATAGAATTCCAGCGTTTTGGGGAAGTGCGCCTGACTGCCGCTGACGATGGTGGCACCGGCATCCACCATGCGGCGAAAACCATCCACCTGACTCTGCCGTGGTTGAGGGGCGTAATCTTCGATCCACTGAAAGGTAAAGATCACGAGGTAGCCTTGCGCTTTCAGCTCCGTGGTCTGTGCTGTGAAATAATCAAGATCACACGGCGCCGAACCAGGACGCTCAGCCTGCGCGATGTTCAGCGATTCCATATCCGGCAAATTGCAACCGAGAAACGCGATCTTATTGCCATTCACTTCGAACAACGCCGGTGTGAGCGCATCTTGATAATTCGTGCCGCCGCCAAAATAAGCGAGATTGTTGGCTTGATACAGCGCGAGAGTTTCATCCATGGCGCGTCTGCCATAATCGGCGAAATGGTTGCCAGTCAGTTCGATCACATCCACGCCAAGATCTTGCAGCAAACCAAAATTCTTTGGGTCACTGCAAAACACCAGCTTCCCTGAATTGGGATCAGGCGGCGGGCAATTTGTATAAAACGAAACCTCGTTGCTCACGTGGGCAATATCCGCTGAGCGCATGAGATCACGCACTTCTTCGCCGGGATAGGTGATGCCTTTTTGTTCCATCTTGAACGCCGTGGCACGGGTCAATGCAGTTGTGCCGGTCAACACAACGGTTGCCAATTTGGATGAAGCGTAATTGTTGATGGGAACAGAAACAGGTTCACCCAAAGTTTGAAGCGTGAAGTTCACAACGAGCGGATATTTGGATACGTCAAAGTTTTTTCGAATCGGCGATTGTCCATCGATCGTCAACACCTTCCAACGCGGTGACAAATCTTCAAACGGGATGAGCGCCCACGCGGATTCTGCCCACGCAGTATCCAGAAGCTGACTCGCGTCCACGCTGCGCACTGACCCCGAAGCGGGTGCGCCCCAACCGGCCGTGAACGCCGCGAGTGTGGACGCATCCATTAATAATGTGTGCGACAAGCTGCCGAGCCACACGCCGCGCAATTCAGTAAGCGCTACATCATCGCGAATGGTGGGAAACGGTGCAACCAACGCATAGACCCATTGGATATGAGACCCATCTGGTATCAATTCAAAACTCGTAGCTGCAGAAACATCGAGTGTAAAACCCACGCCCAAAGCACTCACTTGCTCGCGCAACAGTTGCGGCACCGCAGCGCCGAATTGATTTTCAACAACGACAGCCGTCGGTGTCAATGGAATAAATACAGGCGATGGGATGATGGCAGGAGCCTGACCACCACAGGCAAGCGCAGAAAATAGAATCACCAAAAAGAATATATGTCCCCTCACACTGCGAATCGGTCTCATGACTGAATCAGAATTGCTCGCGCAGGCGCACCATCAGAACCAGCGATCTTAAGCGGCAGACAATATAAGTCATAAAATCCGCGCGAGACTTGCGAGAGATTCAAGCCTTCCACCACAACGACTCCCGCCTTGAGTAAAACGGTATGCGTCGGAACCGAGTCACCATACGGCGCCACGGACAAATAATCCACGCCGACGAGTTGCACACCACGCTTTACCAACCACTCCGCGCCATCTTCAGTGATGGCAACAAAGTCCGTTTGGAATTTTGTTTCGCCATTTTTCCACCAATGCGAATTGCTGGTGCCAAACAAGATGCGCTTGAAATCGAAGGTGAGTTCCATGCGCTCCAACATTTCCGCGGTAATGGCTTCCACCCCGTCGGGCAACTGCACCACGTAGCACGGACCCGTCAGCACATCGAGTGGCAGGTTTTCCACGGTACGACCGTCATTGAGAAAATGATGCGGCGCATCCACATGTGTACCAAGATGCACCGCCGCGCTGATGCGTGTCACATTGGCGTGTGCGCCTTGATCCATTGATTCGATCTGCTCGAGTTCGAGCGCCGGGTCACCGGGCCA
>CAZMQE010000360.1:0-2639 GCA_964568115.1 uncultured Anaerolinea sp. | reverse complement strand
TTGAATTGGTGCCCGGAAGGCAGCATTACCTATCATGGCTACGGCTTGCAGGTCACCACACCCGGTCTCATTCAAGTGACAGGCACAAACGTCAGCAACAACAATCTGTTCGGCGCTTCCTTGAACGGCGCACTGGTAACCGTTGAGAACAGCACGTTCAACAACAACGGCATGGGCAACGGCCTCACCATTAATGCCACCGACAATGTCACTTTGACAAATGTCACTGCCCTGAATAATGGCGGCAATGGTGTGGACGTGACTGGTGTTTGCGGAAAACTCGTGCAGGCAACCGGTGGCACCTTCACTGACAATGATTTGTATGGCATCAGTGTCATCAACGCCACCCTCACCCTGGATGGCACCCAAATCTTTGCCAACAATACTTCTGGTAACATTTTTACAGATACCAGCACCTGCCCGTTGATCATAGTGCCTACCTCTAGCAACAGCGGCAATCCAAATACGGGTACAGATACAACCAGCAACACAACACCCGCTGGCACAGACACAACCAACACACCCAACACTGTTACAGACATCAATACCAACACGTCTAATACAGGCACAAGCAACAATAGCAACTCAACCACTGTTAGCGCCAGCACCAGTGACAAGCTCAAAATGAAACAGAATAGCAAAAGCACCAAGCTCACCAAGAACATTGGCAAAAGTGTCAAAGCCAATCTCGATAAGCAAAGTGTCAAAGTCAAGCTCAACAAGAGCAGCATCACTACCAGGTTCATTACGAATGGCAACCCGAGATACATGCTCACGAAGATCAATGGGCACAAATAAGGGTAGAGCATCACGAACCTTTGTCATTCCAACCTAAATGCTATAATAGAGGAACAGCCAATGGCTGTTCCTCTATTCATTAAAAGGAAGGTTACATGAAAAAAAACAATTACAGCCTCGCAATGCTGACCCTCATGCTTGCGATTTTCATAACTGCCTGCGGCGGAAATAGCAACACCCCAACTGCTGAAATTTCCACTCAAGTTCCTACAGATAGTCCCACTGCCTTACCGGCTTTTACCAACACCCCTGACCCATGCGCGCCCGAAAACTTGGAAGCAGAGGTGCAAAAGGTTCATAAATTCATGCGAGAATTTGATGATGCTTCTGCCCTCGCTGCCAGCCGACCACGCGATCAACTCGCCGATTCGATAGCCGGCCTTCAGAAGATCCGTCGCGATGCTGAGGATCAGCCCACACCTATCTGCCTGGGAAATCTAAAGACGTATCAAATCTCACACATGAATTCGGTTATCAACACATTAATCGCCTTTATGAGCGGTTCAGACCAACAAGTTGTGGATCAGGGCATCGCCCAGGCACGCGGATTACATGATCAATACACAATTGAACTTGCCAAGGTACTTGGCCTTACGATGGTACCTGCCGCCACTGTAGCGGTAACACAAACACCAAGTCCCTAACTTATAAATACCAAAGCAATAACACAGTTTGTCCACGTCAATGCACCCGGACAAACTGTGTTATTTTTATTTCGAATCCTTATTCACGCAAAAGAGCGCAAAGTATAATATCTAAAATTCATAACGGAGAATAAAATCATGCGTCCAGAATGGGACTCTTACTTTATGAAGATCGCTTATGCCGTCTCCGAACGCAGTACCTGTGATCGCGCCTTCGTGGGCTGCGTGTTGGTGTTCGAGAAGCGCATCCTCACCAGCGGCTTCAACGGCTCCCCCGCCGGGCAGGAACACTGTGACGAGATCGGACATTTAATGGTGGACGGTCATTGTGTCCGCACTATTCACGCGGAGACCAACGCCATCATCCAGGCTGCGTTGCATGGCGTATCCACGAAAGGCGCGACCTGCTACGTAACCCATCTACCCTGCATCAACTGTACGAAAGCGCTCATCAACGCAGGCATCGCGCGCATCGTATACAGTGTCGCCTACCGCACAGACGAAAATGCCATGGCGTTCCTCAAAGCCGCGAACATTGAAGTGGAACAAAAAGAGTTTCATCCTGAATAAAACAAAGTGACCGTCACTTTATTGGTGACGGTCACTTAAAGTCCTGCTCATCAAACTTTTACTCGTTGGGGATCATCAACCACATGATCAGGTAGATCAAGATTCCTGGCACACCGCCCGGAATGAACGCAATGAACATGCCCAGGCGAAACCAGAATGCGCTGATGCCGAAGAATTCAGCCAGCCCACCACACACACCGGCAAGCATCCGGTTACTTCTCGATCGACGTAAAACTTTCTTTTGCTCTGTCATCATTTTCAACTCCTTTGATTTGTTTCATTCAACATACGTGGGTTATAATAAAAAGTAGCAAGACAAACTACCCAAGAGGTATAAAACACCCATGAGAGCATGATTTACTCCCACACCCCCAGTTCCAAAGCCCTACAAGCAATTGCAGACGTTTCGCACACCCCCTTCTGGCTCGACGACCCAGCCAAACCCAATCCCGAACCACAACTGACCCAAGCCATTTCCACAGACCTGCTCATCATCGGCGCAGGCTTTGCCGGTTTATGGACCGCGCTACTCGCCAAGGAAGAAAACCCACAGCGCGAGGTGGTGCTGGTGGAAGCCGGTGAAGCCGCCATCGGCGCCAGCGGACGCAACGGCGGTTTTATGGACGC
>CAZMQE010000359.1:0-2648 GCA_964568115.1 uncultured Anaerolinea sp. | reverse complement strand
TCGTTCAGCGGCTTCATTGCGTGGTTGATCTGGGTCTTTCTGCATATCTTCCGCTTGATCGGGTTTCGCAACCGCTTGTTGGTGTTGATCAACTGGGCGTGGGAATATTTCTTCTATGAAAATCAGGTGCGCTTGATCACGAAGGAATAAGGCTCGGATATTGCGAGATCACATAGACCGCGCATAAGCTGAATGAGTTGATCGCAGCATGGAACAGAATGCCGGGCCACACCGAGTTGGAACGGTGATACACCACCGCGAGCACACAACCCAAAACAAAAGTTGGGATCAACGAAACCGGGTCCAGATGCGCGGCGCCAAAGATGGCAGAACTCAAAAAGAGCGCAGGCATCCAGCCATACTTTTGGCGAAAGCCTTGAAAGAGAAAACCGCGAAAGAAAATTTCCTCCACGATCGGCGCGACGATGGCACCCACCACAAACAACCACACCGGTGATTCGAGTTGGTCGAACATCTGAAAGATCTGGTCACCCTGCGTGTCGACACCGAATATCGTTAAAAGCCAGTTATGCAGCAGGATGATACTGTAGCCGCCGAGCAATAACCCACAGCCGATGCCCACGACATTGATATTGAATGCGCCAAATCCCAGGTGCTTCCAGGAGATGCGCCGCCAGGCAAAGATCAAGACTATCGGTAACAGATAAACAAGCTCAAGCAGCAACACGCCAATGTTTTGAAAATATTCCCTCTTCAAGCCTAAGAACAACGCAGCGACCATGCCTCCGCTGATCAACACCAAGAGCACGACGCCCATCCACGTATCGCCAATGGACCACGGGACGGAATACGTCTCTTTCTCAACCGGTACTTGATTCTCTTCCATTTAACCTTCTCTCATCTCACGATACACAAACCATTGACCTTTGCGCTCGTCTACATTCTTCATGGCGCGGTCATAATAAATATCAAAGACCTGACCCGTATCCACTTTCACGCGGAAATAAAACCGACCTACATTCAACGATCCGCGCGTGGATGCGGTCGCTGCATGCGCGGGTTGCATATTTTGCGCCATCCGTCCGCGCCGCTTGAAGTCATTCCAGGAGGAAAGCATTTCAGTCACGCGGTAGGTTTTATCATCCCAAATGAATCCGTTCGGGGCAACGTCGGGATTCTTCTCCAGCGTGAGAGGCGTATCGAAGATGACTTCGATGGGTTGGTCTAAAAAATGGAGGGGAATGAAATCCATGCCCATATTATCGCACGAAATCAAAAATAAAATCTTGACCATTTCTTGATGTCCAGCTCTGCTTCCTTGTCCCCAATTTGACCGATAACTACCTACACTAAAGGTCGAAATGGAGACACTTATGAACGATTTGTTGTATCTCGGACTTACCATACTTTTCTTCGTCCTGACACTCGGGCTGATCAAAGTCTGTGAGCGGCTGATGGAGGATAAATCATGAACGTCTTGTACGCTATCACAGGCATCATCACATTGATCCTATTTGTCTATCTTGTATTGGCTTTACTGAAGCCGGAGTGGTTCGGATGAATCTTTATAGTTGGATTCAACTTATTTTCTATATTGCGGTTTTGCTGACATTAGCAAAGCCGCTGGGTTCGTTCATGGCGAAAGTCTATCAGGGCGAGCGCACTTTCCTGGATCGTGTACTAGGTCCAGTGGAAAGATTCATTTATCGTGTTTCGGGCGTAAAAGCAGATGAGGATATGAACTGGAAAACATACGCCATCGCAGTGATGTTGTTCAATGTGCTTGGTCTGTTGGTGGTGTATGCCATCCAGAGATTGCAGGGTGTATTGCCGCTCAATCCGCAAGCTCTCGGCGCGGTGACCCCCAATTCGGCGTGGAATACGGCAGTCAGTTTCGCGAGTAATACGAACTGGCAGGGCTACGGCGGCGAGGTGACAATGAGTTATCTCTCGCAAATGCTTGGGCTGACGGTACAGAACTTTGTCTCTGCGGCGACCGGTATGTCAGTGTTGGTTGCGCTCATTCGTGGAATCGTTAGACATACAGCCAAAGGCATTGGAAATTTCTGGGTGGATCTGACTCGCTCTACGCTTTACATCCTTGTGCCACTTGCGCTTGTGGTCGCGCTTGCCCTTGTTTCACAAGGTGTGGTGCAAACGTTTAGTCCGTATAAAACGGTTGCGTTGCTTCAATCCACAACCGACGCAAATGGAAACAATGTAACCGAACAGGTGTTGGCGGTTGGTCCCGCTGCCTCGCAGATTGCCATCAAACAATTGGGCACGAACGGCGGCGGTTTCTTCAATGTCAACTCGGCGCATCCGTTTGAAAATTCAACACCATTCTCGAACTTCCTGGAGATGTTGTCCATTCTCGCCATCCCCGCTGCGCTGTGTTACACCTTCGGCAAAATGGTGGGGGACACGCGTCAGGGTTGGGCGATCTTGATCACGATGACCATCATTATGGTCGCATTTTTAGGTTTATCTGTTTGGGCAGAACAAAGCGGCAACCCGGCATTCACAGCCATGGGCGTAGATCAGGTGCAAACTAACATCAACCCGGGTGGCAACATGGAAGGCAAGGAAGTCCGCAATGGAATTGTCAATTCGGCGTTATGGGCAACGGCAACCACTGCCGCTTCAAACGGTTCGGTCAACTCGATGCACGATTCGTATATGCCGTT
>CAZMQE010000358.1:0-2656 GCA_964568115.1 uncultured Anaerolinea sp. | reverse complement strand
GGCAGAAATTGCCATCAAAGATAGCGAGGAACGCTTCCGGTCCCTTGTTGAACAATCCATGGATGGGGTTGTGCTGATCGATGAGCAGGGAATTATTATCGAATGGAATCAGGCGCAAGCAAAAATAACCGGTATCCCTCAAGACCAGGCGTTAGGCGCCGCTGCGTGGGATGTGCAGTACCAGATCACACCGCCTGAATGGCGTGCGCAGTACAATCCGGAATATATGAAGACTGGCTTTCTTAAATCGTTGCACACTGACCTATCAGAAAAAACGGGGACCTTTCGAGAAGTCAGGATCAGGTCAGCCAGCGGTGAAAATAAGATTATTCAGCAAGCTTCCTTCATGGTCAAGGGCGAAAAAAGCAACCGGGTGGGAGCTATTGTCCGCGATGTGACCGAGTACAAGCGGGCTGAACAAGCACTGCTCGAAAGCAAAGAACGCTTCGAGAGTCTGTTTGAAAACACACCGATCGGCGTGTTGTTGGCAGACCCGCAAGGTAACATTCTTGAGGTTAACCCGGCTGCTCTGCACATTCTGGGGTCGCCTTCCGCTGAAGCCACGCGCGCGATTAACCTGCTTACCTTTCAACCTTTGATCGATGTGGGTGTTGTCAATGATTTTTTGGAATGTGTGCGCATCGCTCAACCGCTGACAACGGAACATGCCTATACTACCAAGTGGGGCAAGTCGATCGAATTGAACCTGCGTTTCACTCCCTTTGTCGAGGTGGATGGCGAAATCAGGTTTCTGCAGTTGCTGCTCGAAGATGTGACCGAGCGTAGGCATGCGGAAGAACAGATCAATCGTCAAATCCGGCGTTTAAACAGTCTGCGAGTTGTGGATACAGCGATAAGCTCCAGTTTCGATATCCACGTTACACTTGATGTCGTGCTGCACCAGGTGCTTGCGCAGTTGGAAGTGGATGCAGCTGCCATCCTGTTGATCAACCCCCAGCTTCCGATAGTCGAGTATGCAGCCAGTCAGGGGTTCCGTTCTCAGACATTGCAGCATACCCAACTTCATTTGGATGAAGGCTATGCGGGCCGTGCCATCCGTGAACGGCAAACCATCCACATCCGCGACCTGTTGGGTGCCGGTGGTTCACTTGCTGAAGCCTTACAGTTGGCAGGCGAGGATTTTATCGAATACTTTGGCATCCCGTTGATGGCAAAAGCAGAGATCAAAGGCGTGTTAGAGATCTATCATCGTGCCTCCCTGAATCCCGACTCAGAGTGGCTGAACTTTTTGGGAGCGCTGGCAAATCAAGCTGCCATCGCGATCGACAATGCGCAGCTCTTCGAACATTTGCAACGCGCCAATGCGGAACTGGAACAACGCGTGGCAGAGCGTACTGAAGAACTCAACCAAACCAACCTCCAATTGGAGCATGCCAACCGCACCAAAGATGAATTCCTGGCAACCATGAGCCATGAGTTGCGCACGCCGCTCAATAGTATTTTGGGGCTGTCGGAAACGCTGCTGGAACAAATCCGCGATCCATTGAGCGCGCACCAACAGAGATCACTGCAGACTATTGCTGCCAGTGGAGAACACCTGCTGGCATTGATCAACGATATTCTTGATCTCTCAAAGATCGAAGCCGGTAAGTTCGATTATTATCCGCAAACGCTTGATATCAATGACATGTGCCGCAGCAGCCTCGTTTTTGTGAAAGAGCAAGCCACCCGAAAATCCATCACATTGAAGTATGAACCCGATAAGACTGTTTCAAAGATATTCGCCGACCCGCGGCGCCTCAAGCAAATTCTGGTCAACCTGCTGACCAACGCAGTCAAATTCACCCCCAACCATGGACAGGTAACTTTGCAGGTGTGCGCCAGTGCAGAAAATGACCGCATCCAATTTTCTGTCACCGATACTGGAATTGGGATCGCTCACAAAGACTTACAAAAGTTATTTGTCCCCTTTGTGCAGGTGGATAGTGGTCTGACGCGTGAATATGAAGGGACAGGTCTGGGTTTGGCACTGGTTCAAAAGTTAACCGATTTGCATGGCGGCAGTGTTGCCGTAGAAAGTGAAGTTGGCAAGGGGAGCTGTTTTACGATCAATTTACCGCTTGGGCAGACAGGCGCAGAACAAAAATTGGCTGGTGAATCAGGTAACAACCTTCTAACCGGCAGCCAGGCTGAACTCCAAAACGCTTCTGTGTCGACACCGGTTGAGCATCAGCTGATTCTCCTCGCCGAAGATAATATGGCAAACATCCTGACCATCGGCGATTACCTGGAGAGTCACAGCTATCAAGTTGTTGTCGCGCATGATGGTTTGGAAGCGATCGAGAAGGCTGTGGCAGTTCAGCCCAGCGTGGTCTTGATGGATATTCAAATGCCTGTGTTGGATGGCTTGGAGGCGATCCGCCGTCTGCGAGTCATGCCCAGCTTCGAATCCATGCCGATCATTGCTTTTACAGCCCTGGCGATGCCGGGTGACCGCGAACGCTGCCTCGAAGCTGGTGCAAACGAGTATGTGAGTAAGCCTGCCAGCCTAAAACACCTTATAGAACTGATCGATAGTTTAACCAAACAAAGTAAATAAGGTCCTTCTTTTTTTCAGATCACTGCCCATGCAACCCTTGTATGGGCAGTTTGGTTAGTGTTCCATTTCAATCATATGGTGTGAAATTATCTTTGT
>CAZMQE010000357.1:0-2660 GCA_964568115.1 uncultured Anaerolinea sp. | reverse complement strand
ACCCGCGGTGAATAGGGAATCTCATCAAACAAGCCGCGCGGCGATTCGTTCAGATTGTGATCTCCATTGGGGAAAATTTCATAGGAGAAATTATTTTTCCCTGTGTCAATCAAGGTTTGCAGGTTCTCCGCGCTAAACGTGACCGGCACGCTTTTATCCACGCTCCCCCACAACCACAGACCCGGTTGATTTAGACCAGCGATAACAGGAATGGGATCAAAACCTCCTGGTTTCATGTCACGTAGTTGCTGGGTGATTTTGGCATCATCGTAATTCGTAGTGGCTGTGTCGCCATCATTGGTATAGGAGCTGAACACATCTTCCTGCAACGTCGATTCGACCGGACCTGAAAGAATCACGATGTGCGAGATCGCCTCTGACTGAGAGGCGGCGAGCGGAATGACCCAACCCGCCTGACTGAAACCGATCAGCCCAATGCGTTTTGCATCGATCTCGGGCCGGGACGCCAGATACTCAGCCCCGGCAATCGCATCCTCAGCGATCTTTTGCAAGTTGGAGGTGCTTGCTGCCTCCTGATAAATGCCATCCGAGTCACCTACTCCACGCTTATCGTAGTTCAGCACGGCAAATCCGCGACTGATCATGTAATGCGCCATGACCTTGTTCCCAAAGTTATCACGTGTCCCCTGCTCGGAACCATGCAACGCCATAAAGGCTGGCACACGCGAGTCAGATTTTGGAAATGAGATGCGCCCCATCAATTTGGTTCCATCAGCGCTTGTAAATGGAACGTCTTCGTAGGTATATTGAACACGCTCGGCAAATTGACCGGACGTCCCAGACGGTGTGATGTCATTGACATCGTCCCACCACATCAAACCAGTGGGGTTACCTACATCATCCGTGATAAATTGAATTCGTCCAGCAAAAGGTGCGCCCACCACACGCAACGCGCCTACGGCAAAGGTGTACTCATCAAAAGGATAGAGACCTCGTAATGCGCCGCTTTCAAAATCAGTGAGCATCAAAGTTTGGCTGAAGAAATACAATCCATCTGATGAGTACTCAGGACTGACGATAATGCTCAATGCCCGCCCAGACTCAAAACGATATACGCCTTCGTATTTTTCCAAAATATTTTTATCAACAACTGCGATGGGGGTAAATGCAATATCGGTTGTTTTGCCATCCCAGAGAAGCTTACCAGCGAAAACGCTATTCACAAAAGTGCCCGTGAATTCGATCTGCTTGAATGGGTCACGTGTTCCACCGGTGGCAGCGAACTGGATGCCTTCATTATTTTGTATAAGACTCAACTTCCATGATTGAGTTCGAGGCTCAATATTCAGTGTTGCTTCTGAGCCATCGAAGGTGATCTGAATGGAAGCTGTCGTTCCATCCGGTGTGGTCGCTGCGCCGATCCAGCCGCCAGTCAAAGTATCGCGAGAGGCGAAGGCGACAACCGTTGAGGTTGGAGGTAAGTGTGTAGGCGACGCGGTAGCGGGAGTCGCCATCGGTGAGGCACAGGCTGATAGTACACAGAGCAGGAGGATGGTTGTAATGATGCGCATGGATGTCAGTATATTTCAACCAGTCGTATTCATCACCACTCTACAGAGGGGTATTGTTTAGATGAAAAGCACAGCCATTGAAATCGAATCAAGCCGATAGTTGAAAAGAAGCGTAACATTTTGTCCTCTTCCAAATTCCAGAGAGTCAGGGGTAAAATTCGGGTGTCCAAAATTATATATAATGTATAATCTTTAGGAGTTTCCTATGACTGGCTTCACACCCGGACGAAGATGGCAACCCGCTTACTCTCCATTTCAAAAAGAGACATTTGGTGAACACGCGTTGCGCGTGCTCGAATACAGCGTGAAGGGTCCGCTGTTTGGCTGCCGCATGTGCGGCAACTGTTTACTGCAAGAGACCGCACTGATCTGCCCGATGGAATGCCCGAAAGGTTTGCGCAACGGTCCGTGCGGCGGCTCGACCTCCGAGGCGTGTTATGTGGACACAACTCGCCCGTGCATTTGGTACAAGATTTACGAACGCTCGTTTGAATGGGGACGCGAAGATTTGTTGTTGGAAGTTTTGCCGCCGCTCGATTGGGAACAAGTGGGAAAAGATTCGTGGAGCGCAATCTTCAAGAATATCGGAAACCTCGGTGTCAAAAAAGTTTTTGGCGGCTTGTTAGCGAAAGATACCCGCGCACAAACCTGGGATGGGATTTTCCGTCCGGTGCGGCAGCCCACGTGGTGGCAAGGCGATTCGAAATATCACGCGCCTGCATACACCGAACCCGCTTCAGACTTACAGCGAAGGTTGGTCGCTGGCGAATTTGTGGTCACATGCGAGATCACGCCTCCACTATCCTCTGCTACGAATAAGCTGATCCAAAATATTGAAATGGTCAAGCAGCTGGTAACGGCGGTGAACTTTACCGATAACCAAGCCGCCATGCCGCGTATGACTTCGTGGGCGTGCAGTCAGGTGGCATTGAATCAAGGTGCGGAGCCGGTATTGCAAATGTCGGCGCGCAACCGTTCACGCGGCAGTGTGCAAAGCGAGATCATCGGCGCGACCGCGTTGGGTGTGCGCAATGTGTTGTGCGTGACCGGTGACAGCGCCAAGCTCTCCCCTGCTCCGCGCGACAATATGCAGATCAATGATCTGGATGCGATTCAAATGTTGTGGGT
>CAZMQE010000356.1:0-2668 GCA_964568115.1 uncultured Anaerolinea sp. | reverse complement strand
ACGTTCTGGTCATAGCCCTTTTCCAGGGTCACGATGAAGTCGTGCGCCCCGGCGATCTTCGCGGCTTCCAACACTTCTTCCTCAGTGGCGTTCAGGCGTCCGTAGCGGATGTTGTCACGCACACTGCCCGAGAAAAGATGCGGCGTCTGTAACACGATGCCGATGCGGCTGTGGATCGATTCGAGCTTGTAGTCCATGTAATCGTGCCCATTGATGCGGATCGTCCCTTCGCGCGGTTCATAGAAACGGCACAAGAGATTCACGATCGTCGATTTGCCGCCGCCGGTGGGTCCCACCAACGCGATCATCTCGCCGGGTTTGACCTTGAGCGTGAAATCCTGCAGCACGGGCTTGCGGTCTTCATAATAGAAGTTGACGTGGTCAAACTCGATCTCGCCCATCAGGGTCTTTGCCTCGATGGCGTTCGGTCGGTCATGCACCTCAGCCGGGGTATCGATCAGTTTGAAGATGCGCTCCGCCGACGCGATGGAGTGCTGCATTTCTGAGTAGACGCGCGCCAGGTCTTGAATGGGCCACATCATGAAGGTGAGGTAAGACACAAAGGCTTGAATACCGCCGATGGTCATCAGACCTATGGTGATCTGCGTGCCGCCATACCCGACGATGAAACCCAGTGCCAGCGCCGCGATGATCTGCACGGTGGGGAGGAAGAGCGCCGAGAGCCAGGCTGCCCGATAAGAGGCTTTGTACATGCGCGTTGTGAGTTCCTGGAACTCTTTGGTGTTCTCGTCCTCGCGCAAGAGCGCCTTGACCACTCGCACACCCTGGAAGTTCTCATTGAACGCGCCCGTGATCTTGGAGTTCGTGCGGCGTGAGACGCGGTATTCCACCAGGATCTTCTTGCGGAACTGGATGGCGATATACATCATCACCGGGATGATGGTAAAGACGATCAGCGCCAGCTTCCAGTTGATGATCGCCATGAACGTCACGGACGTGATAATGTTCATCACAGCCCAGGTCGAGTCCACCACGCCCCAGGTCAGCAGGTCGGCAACGCGCCCGGTATCGGAAGTCACGCGTGCGATCAAGCGTCCCACCGCGTTCTGGGCATAGTACGAGAGCGAGAGATCCTGCAGGTGATTGAACAACATTTTGCGCAGGTCGTATTGCACGCGCTCGCCCAGCACACCGGCAAGGTAAATGAACGTGAACACGGTGCCGGCTTGGAACACAATGATCGAGCCGTAGATCCACGCAATGCGTGTGAGTGCCGCCGGGTTCTTCATATTGATGCCCGTATCCACGATGTTCTTGTTCAGGTACGTGAAGTAGGCGTCCGTGGAGGAGGTCAGCGCGATGGTGATCAGAAAGCCCAGCACCCACTTCCAGTGCGGCTTCAGGAGTTGTAAGATCCGTTTGAACACCGTGCCGGTGAGTTGGCTGGTGTATTCTTCTTCTTCGAGTTCGATTTGTTCGTTACTCATAATAAATCTCCGTTACATGTGGTGGTTGAGTAGCCCTGAGCGTTCGTTGCGAAGGGCGTATCGAAACCACATCTGCTGTTTTCAAGTTACTCGCTGGTTTCGATACGCCTTCGGCTGTCGCCTCAGGCTACTCAACCAGCAGGGGATAGTTGTTAATCTACTCTCGATATTTCCATCTCAAGTTCTTCATCAATCCTCGTTTGGATATCATAAATTCTCCGATACATGCCATCCTTTTGGGACACCAGTTCTTCATGCGTTCCCGTCTGAATGACTTCACCTTTATCCAGCACCAGGATCAAGTCCGCGATCATTACCGATTGGATGCGGTGCGCGATGATGAAGGTGGTTCTATTCTCCATCAGCTCATTCAACGCATCGCGGATCGCGGCTTCGGTCTCGGTATCCACCGAGGAGGTGGAGTCATCGAGGATCAGGATGCGCGGGTTCTTCAGCAGCGTGCGCGCGATCGTTACCCGTTGTTTCTGCCCGCCGGAGAGGGTCACGCCTTTCTCACCGACCAGCGTGTTATAGCCATCGGGGAAGGTCATGATCACATCATGGACGGCGGCGGCTTTTGCGGCGCGCTCGATCTCTTCCTGCGTGACATCGCGCCCAACACCATAAGAGATGTTCTCGCGGATGCTGCGGCTGAACAGGAACGGTTCCTGTTCCACGATGCCGATATTGCGGCGCAGGAACGCGCGCGAGTAATCCCTGATCTCCACGCCATCGAGCAAGATCCGTCCATCGGTATATTCATGGAAGCGCGGCAGTAAATTCACGAGCGACGATTTACCTGAGCCAGTGGAGCCCAGCAAGGCGATCGCCTGCCCGGGCTTCACATGGAAGGAAATATTCTTCAAGGCATTGGCTTTGCCGTCTGAATACATGAACGAGACATTTTCGAAAACGACATCGCCTTTGACTGGACCCGTCGGCTGATAGGTGCCATCGTGCAGGGGCTCGCGCACCTGTTTGACGACTTCCATCAAGCGCCCGTAGGAAACCAAACCCGTCGAAGCCGAGACGATGATGCGTCCCAGGTTGCGGATGGGCCAGATCAACCAAACCACCAAGCCAACGTAGGCAATATACATACCGACCGTGATCTCACCTTTGATCGCCATGTTGGCAGCAAAGATAAAACCGAACAACATCTGAAAGCCGAGCACAATATCCGAGAGGGGCCAGAACATGGAGTGCATGAAAAGCAGGAT
>CAZMQE010000355.1:0-2670 GCA_964568115.1 uncultured Anaerolinea sp. | reverse complement strand
GAGGTTTCTTTGGGGTAGGTGATGCGCGGATGATAGGCGCCGCGCAAAATAGTGACAAAGGCATCGGTGATAATGCTCAGGTCGCGCAGGGTGAGTTGGGTATTATCGAGCTGCCCCTGCTTTTGAGCGCCTTCGATCGTGGCGAGCACGATCTTGCGAATATCCTCTTCGGTCTGCGGACGTTGTGCGCGGGCGCGCGCTTCGGAGCCATCCGCCAGCATCAGCAACGCCGTCTCGCGCGAACGCGGGCGCGGACCCGGGTAACGGAATTTTTCCATATCCACTTTGGAGGCGTCGCCGCCCGCCGCTTCCAGTGCCTGATTATATTGATACCGGGTGATCATCGTACCGTGATGTTCAAGGATGAAATCATCAATGCGGCGCGGCAGTTTATGTTTGCGCGCCAGCGCCACACCATCGGTCACATGCGCAATGATGGCTGCGGACGAATCAACCGGGTCAATATCTTCATGCGAATTGATCTCCCCATGCGGCTGGTTCTCGATGAAGAACATTGGGTTCAACGCCTTGCCCACATCATGGAAGAGTGCGCCTACCCGCGTGAGCAGCGCATCGGCGCCGATCAACTCAGCGGCTTGCTCTGCCAAATTCGCCACCTGCAAACTATGTTGATACGTCCCCGCCGCGTTGCGCAAAAAGAATTGCAATAACGGGAAGTCTGGCCTGGAGATCTCGATCAGTTGCAGCGCTGTGGTCAGACCTAAACTTTGTGCGAGGAAATACTGCAATACCAACGCCAGGCTGGATGATGCCAGCCCAATAAAGATCGCCGCACCGGCGAGTTGCAGCAATGCAACTCCATCCATTTGTGTAAATGGCAAACGGAACGCGATCAGCATCGCGATGCCTGCGCCCGTGATCGCCGCACCTGAGCGAAAGAACGTCCACACCCGCCGCGCCGCGCCCAACACCAACACACCGGTCAATGAAGTCGCCAGATAATAAGGCATCAAGTCCAATGTGTTGGGCAATGCATACGGCGCCAATAATGCGATCGCAAACGAAAATACGATACCAGCTTCCACGCCAAACAAAGTGGCAATCAGCAAGCCCACCGCTGGTAAGGGATAGGCATACGGCAACACTGTGCGGTTGGGAATCGTCAATCGTGCACCCACTAAAAACACCAGGAAGATCAATGCCACCACAACCAGGCTGCGCGCATCCAACAGGAACGGCAAACGACGCCGCGAAAAATACAAACTCACATAACCGCCCACCATGATCACCAGCGCACCCGTCCCGGCATAATCCTGCCACGGGCTGGCTTCCTCGATCAACCCAAATTGTTTGAGCGCCTCGACCTGCGCCAGCGTGATGATCTGTCCGCGCAGGACGATGATCTCGCCGGCCTTATATTCCTCGGAGACCGGCTGCACCGCTTCACGCGCCGACTTTCGAGCTGCTTCCGTTAAATCGGCATTGTACAAGCTGTTGGCAGAGACATACGTCGTGACCAACTCCGCGACCATCACAGCCTGCTCCTCATTCAAGGACAGGCTCACCAATGATGGCACACTCCGCCGGATCGTATCCACATCCTGTTCGCGGATGCTGCGCCGCATGACCTGTTCCAACACGCTCAACGCCTCCTGCTGGATCGTATCCCAGCGTGCCGAGGTCAACGCAATGATCTGTTGGATCGTTTCGGGTTTAAGTGCGACATCGCTGAGCGCGGCGATATCGGAGGCTTTTTGTTCAGTCGTGGAATTCGCATCATCCCGCACGAGGGTGATGTACTGCAACGAGGCGCGGAGTCGCTCGATTTGGTGCCGGGCAATTGCCGGGTCGGGCGAAGCGTATACCGGCGCGATGGCATTTTCCGCTGCGAGGCGCGCATCTTCCGTCCGCACTTCGCTGACGTAGCGAATATCCTTGGGTGCTTGAAAATTATTGGGAGAAACTTCGCCCGCCTGCAGAGAGACTGTCGCTGAATTCAACAAAGGCAATATCAATGCCCCATACGCGATGCTGCTCACAAGTACAAGTAGGATAAATTGAAGCAAACGGATGCGCGTCGGCGTCGGACGTTGTCGCGCAGAAATGATCCCCATGTTATTGCGTAGAATTTAACCACGGAGACACGAAGGCACGGAGAAATCTCATAAAAAATCTCCGTGACTTATCATCCCCAATGGGGACAGTGTCTTCGTGGTTAGAAAATTTATTGGCATGTACTACTTGGGCTGCAGCAATTCTTTCACAGCCGCGCTGACGGCGTCATTCGGTGCACGTCCCGCCACTTTGGGCATGACGAGTTTCATCACCTTGCCCATATCGGCAGGACCTGCCGCACCAGTTTCAGTAATGGCGGCTTGCACAAGCGCGCGCAGTTCATCGGCGGGCATGGCTTTCGGCAGGAATACTTCCAGCACTTTAATTTCGGCTTCGTTGGCTTCGATCAAGTCCGCGCGGTTGGCTTTCTTTGCCTCTTCCAAAGATTCGCGGCGGTTCTTGATCTCCTTTTGCAGGAGCGCCATGATCGCCATATCGTCGAGCTCGATGCGCTTGTCCACTTCCACCTGCTTGACGGCGGCGAGCACCATCCGCACCGTGCGCTTGCGGACTTCGTCTCCGCTCTTCATGGCGTCTTTCATGGAATCGTTGAGTTGAGTTTTGATAGTCATAATCGAGAATTATACCCGTGTT
>CAZMQE010000354.1:0-2674 GCA_964568115.1 uncultured Anaerolinea sp. | reverse complement strand
CTTACTTTGATGCCACAGTCTCTGCCCCGGGTGGTGTGGCTGCGAATACCGACTTGCAGTTGACAGGCATACAGGATATTGAGTATCTCGCCGGTAAATATCCCAAGAGCGTGTTGTCTGTTGGAGTGAGTTTGAAAGGCATGCTGACGGACATCGCTGAAGGCAAAGCCGATGCAAAGATCGACGCCTTGCTGGATGCATTGGACGTCTATAACCGACCTGTCTATCTCCGCCTGGGTTATGGATTCGATGACCCTGCGAATACATATGCGCCTGACGTATATGTCTCAGCGTGGAAAAAATTCCATGAACGGATTCAGGCGAAGGGGAGTCTGAACGTTGCTCTCGTGTGGGAATCCACTGCATGCGGAGAATCCAATCTTGCAGATTGGTATCCGGGCGATGAGGTTGTCGATTGGATTGGAACACGCTATGAGTGCGCAGATAAGAACGTCCAATTTGCGCGTGAACATCTCAAGCCTGTGATGATAAGTGCAACAGCGCAAGGCGATTGGGATGCGTGGTTTGTGTCATTCTTTAAATTTGTGAACGACAATAATGATGTTGTGCGCGCAGTGACGTATATCAATGCTGGCGAAAGCCGGTTGTCGAACGCTGACATTATCAAAAGTTGGAAGAACGAAACCAAACAAAGTTTTTGGCTGCGTGGCGGACCCAAATTGTTTGGCGACTTGGGTTTTACAAAATGACCACAGACGACGACCACTGACGGCGGTCTGTCGTCTGTGGTCGTCAACGATTTCAAAGGAGCGCTTCAATGAGCGTGAGTACAACAACAGAGAAACCAACATATCTTGATACATCCTTGCCTTTTGCCGAGCGCGCAAAGGATTTGGTGGGACGTTTGACGCTTGAAGAAAAAGTGGGCTTGATGAATCATCCGGCGCATGGCATTCCGCGTTTGAATATTCCTGCCTATAACTATTGGAGCGAAGCGCTGCATGGCGTTGCCCGCAACGGACGTGCGACGGTCTTTCCGCAAGCAATTGCGATGGCAGCGACCTGGGATAAAGAATTGATTCGCAAAGTGGCAACTGCCATCAGCGATGAAGGACGCGCCAAATATCATGCTGCCTTGAAACGGAACGGATATACCGACCAATATCAAGGATTAACATTTTGGTCGCCGAACGTGAATATCTTCCGCGATCCGCGCTGGGGTCGCGGGCAGGAAACCTGGGGTGAAGACCCGTTCTTTACCGGCGAGATGGCAGCTGAATTCGTAAAAGGCTTACAGGGTGACGATCCCAAATATCTCAAAGCCGCAGCATGTGCGAAACATTATGCAGTGCATTCGGGTCCTGAAAAGGATCGGCACATCTTCAATGCCATTGTGACCAAACGCGAGTTGTACGACACGTATCTCCCTGCTTTCAAGAAATTAGTGATGGATGCAAAAGTCGAATCCGTGATGGGTGCATACAATCGTACGCTCGATGAAGTCTGTTGCGCCAGCAAGTTGTTACTCGATGATATTCTGCGTGGTGAGTGGGGCTTTGATGGGCATGTTGTGTCAGATTGTATGGCGCTATCAGATTTCCATCTCCATCACAAGGTCACGGAAGATGCGGCGGACTCTGCCGCGCTCGCACTGAAATATGGTTGCGACCTCGGCTGCGATCATGTCTTCAATGAAATCCCTACAGCCATCGAGCGCGGCGACACCACCGAAGCCTTGGTTGACCGTGCCCTCGAGCGCACTCTGCTCACACGCTTCAAACTCGGCATGTTCGACCCTGATGAAGATGTGCCGTTCGCTTCCATCTCAACCCACGTTGTTGCATCAAAGGAGCATCGTCAACTCGCTTACCGCACCGCAACTCAAGCCGTTGTATTGCTCAAGAATAAAGATAACATCTTACCTATCAAACCTTCTACCAAAAAGATCTTTGTTACGGGACCCACTGCCACAAGCACGGAAGTGTTGCTTGGTAACTATTATGGTTTCAATAATCAGATGGTCACATTGCTCGAAGGCATCACGGGGCGTATCCCTGAGGGCATGGGCATGGAATATCATTCCGGTGCGATGTTGAAGCATGCGCGTGAAATTAAAAATACATGGGCGCCGCAAATGGCACAGTCTGCTGATTTTGCGATTGTCTGCGCAGGCAATTCATCTTTCCTTGAAGGCGAGGAAGGCGAGTCACTTCTCTCCCCGCAAAATGGCGACCGTGAAAGTATTTCGCTGCCGCAGAGTCAAATTGATTACATCAAAGAACTTGCCATCCACGGTGCGCGCATTATTCTTGTCCTCACCGGCGGCAGCCCCATTGCGCTCGGCGAAATCGAAGATATGGTGGATGCAATTCTTTTCGTTTGGTATCCCGGCATGGAGGGTGGTCGCGCCGTTGCCGATGTGCTCTTCGGCGATGTTTCGCCATCCGGCAAGTTGCCCATCACGTTCCCCAAGTCGCTTGATCAACTACCTGCCTTCGATGATTACAGCATGCAAGGTCGCACCTATCGCTACATGACCGCCGATCCGCTCTATCCCTTTGGCTTCGGTCTGAGTTACAGCAAGTTTGATTATTCGGAATTACAACTCGATCAGCCGACTCTTGCCCTTGGAGATTCTCTCAACGTCAGCCTCACTCTGACCAACTGCGGCGAATCAGACTCAGCCGAAGTTGCCCAGTTTTACCTGAGCGAT
>CAZMQE010000353.1:0-2703 GCA_964568115.1 uncultured Anaerolinea sp. | reverse complement strand
AACTGAAAGCCGATACAGATTTTGGCAACGTCACCATCAGCAATGCCCAGTCCGTAACGCTGACGGTTGAGACGAACAGCGGCACCATAGAATTCAGCGGCTCGTTGGGCGTGGGTCCACACATGGTCAAGTCTGATTTTGGCGCCATCGATATCAGCCTGCCCACCGACGCAAAACTGACCGTGGATCTCAAAACCGATTTTGGAAAGATCAAATCAGAGTTGCCCGTCACAGTCATCGTGACTGACGGCGCCAGGTCAGACGGCGATCAGATCGCTGGGGATGTCAACGGCGGCGGCGAAAAGCTCACCGTGCAAGCCAACAGCGGCAACATAACCATCCACACCGAGAAATAGAAATTCAAGTGACAGTCACCTTGAAGGTGACTGTCACTTTTTAATATGCTATCATCGGCGGGAAAGGAATCGTTATGGACACCCTCATTCCCTGCCTCGGCTTCATCACCGCCCTCGCCATCATCTTCGGCTTCCTCGCCTTTCTGCGCTACATGAATTACAAAGAGACCCTCGCGCTCGCTGAAAAAGGCTTGACCAAACCCGAATCAAAATCAAACAAAAGACTCTTACACTGGGGGATCGTCATCACCGCACTCGGATTCGCTCTCACACTTGGACTCTATACGATCGGCTTTGACTCTGCCGATAGCTACCCGCTTCACCTCGGACCCTGGATGCTGGGCGGCTTCGTCCCGCTTTTTCTTGGCATCGGCTTGGTTCTGCTGCATTACCTCACCGAGAAAAATTAGCGTACCAAATCATCTCACGAGATAACTTCGACTTGATGCGTGGCTATATAAATTTCTGCAGATTGTTTTTAGTCGGTTTATTTTTCGGGGGTTTACTTATTCTTAGCAAGCATAATTTTATCGATTTGCATTTTAGCCAAATTTGCCAAAAGAGCCACTGTTTTATCCGATTCGTTGATATCGATCCCTCCTGTGCTGTGACTTAGTGATATATCAATTCCCATGTTTCCGTACGTTGTAGTGACAACAACAAACCACCCAGCGTGGGCATACGCCCCACTTTGTTCAGGTAGGATATTAACGGGTATCTCTAGCCAACGATAGCCAGGCTGTCCGCCTATATTCGATGCCTTCCCGGCATTGGATTTTGCATCCTCTGGGGTCGGAAAACTTCTCAGCGATATGACAAGTTGCAAGGACGAGGTAGAACTTGGCGCAAGCACTTCTTGTTGAAGTATCTTCCAGATACTGAAAGCGCAATCTTTTGGCAGGCAATCACTTCGGTCAGATATTTCCTGTCCGTCATCAACTTTTATTGAATTCGATGTGTTAATATCGCTGCTTTTTAGAATAACAGATACAGGTGATTCTACATTAACAGTGGAATTATTCTGCACTGTTGAAATCAATGTAGATAAAGGTTCCGGCGTAATTTGTTGTAGTGGAGTTTGCTGGGGCTGAACTAGCAAATTAACAAGAACATACACAACCGCCAATGCAATCGCGAGTAAACCGCCGCCGATAATGGCAAACCTTTTATTTATAGGAATCCTCCGTATCGCAATAGATCGGACACTTTTTAGCAGTAAGCAAACTTGCCATCCAAATGAGCTGAGGTGGTTTCATTATTTTATCCGCTTGTCTTGTTACGGTATTATTTCGCCTTCATGCGTGGCGAGATAAATTTGGGTAGTCTGGCTGATATCCCCTTCCACGAACAAATAGATCACATCATCTTTTAGAACCGCATTGGTGAACCAAAACTGACGCGCGCCTTTGATATCACTCGGCTTGAAGATTGGGTTACCCGTATAGCGTTCCCAATGAATTCCGTCCGTGCTAATGGCGAGACCCAGTTTCATTGTTGAGCCGTTTCTGTCGCTCGTACCGCGATAGATCATCATCCAGCCATCGGCTGTTTGAAAGACACGTGGCTGATGAACCCAACTTGCATCCCATGCGCCTTTCTGACCGGGCTGAAAAACTGGGTCGCTATCAATAAATGGCTTATCAGTTGTAGCGGGATCGTTATACTTCGTCCAAGTGACGCCATCCGTTGAGGTTGCCATGCCGATCATTTGAATCCCTGAAGCGCCAACACCACTGTAATACATGATATAGCCGTTCTCTGTTTTCAAAACATGCGGTGCAAGCACCTGCTTCTCATCCCAATCTCCGGCTGCGCCTGGTTTAAGAATAGGTTCAGGGTCTGGCAACCAATCAGTGAGTGCTGGACCCGCTACACATTGAGTTGTCCGCCCGATCACGCTGGAGGATGGATATAACTTCGAGTCCCAGGTATAAAAAAACAATACCCAACAGCCATCCTCCCAAAGCACACTGGAGGCATACATGGCGATCTTCGCATATGGCACGTCTTTTGTTTCGATGATCGGGTCATCACCCTGCTTTGTCCATGTGAAGCCATCAGTCGAAGTGACATAACCTACTTCTGACTCAGCCGGAAAGCCACGAAATCCATTGCGGAACATATGGAACATGCCATCGTAATAAATAACTGCACCGGGATCAGTGAAACGATCATCCCAAGTCCCAGGCTGACCTTTAGGCACGATCGGCTCATCACCATACACGGTAAAGAACGGAACAGGTGTGGCTGTTATCTGAGGCGTGGAGGTCGCCTGAGAAGTGGGCGTTACCGGAATTTCGGTGGGAATACTTGTTGGAACCGGTGTCGCAGGCGCGGCACAAGCAGA
>CAZMQE010000352.1:0-2709 GCA_964568115.1 uncultured Anaerolinea sp. | reverse complement strand
TTCAAGCACTACGATATGAAGTGGGTTGAATACGAGAAGATGTCAGTGGCACCCGTGAACGATAAACGTATCGAAAAGGTTTTGCGTGAGCAGACCGCCCGTTTATTCAAAGCCATGGACGGCAATGGATACGCCCGCTGTGACTATCGCATGTCTGCGGATGGCACCATCCACATGCTCGAGATCAACCCGAACTGCGGAATTTTCTACGCACCGCACGAACCGGGTTCAGCGGATTTCTCCTTGATGAACGATCCCGTCTACAACCATCAGAAATTCCTAAAACTGATCGCCCGCTCTGCTCAAAAACGCCAAGCCACCATGCTGGCGGCGAAGATGAAGAAACAACAGTTGAAGAAACAACGTGTTGAACAGATGGCTTATACCTAGCCGGTAAATCAATATATAGTTTTTAGTAAATGAGCGGACATAGAATGTCCGCTCATTTTGTTTATAATGGATAGTATGTCACCCTGAGCGTAGCGAAGGGTCTCTAATTCTAAAAAGCGAGACTCTTCGGTCGCAACAAACGCTCCCTCAGAGTGACATGCCATAGAATCTGGAGGAACTTATGCTAAAAAAGAAGATCGCATTCATTGGACCCGGCGTGATGGCAGAAGCCATGATCGCCGGATTATTACGCAAGCAACTGGCAAAGCCTGAGAATATCACTGCATCAGGTCCGCGTGAGGAACGTGGCGCAGAGTTAAATAAAAAATACGGCATTAGATCCACAACGGATAATGCATCCGCTGTCTCACACGCGGATGTGGTGGTACTCTCCGTCAAGCCACAACGCCTCACCGAAGTGATGAAGGGACTGAAGGGCATTCATGCGGATGCCTTGGTCTTATCCATTATTGCAGGCGCCAACATCAAGAAGATCAGCGCGGGCTTGAAGCACAAATCTATTGTGCGCTCGATGCCGAATACGCCCGGTCAAATTGGCGAAGGCATCACGGTGTGGACAGCATCCAAAGAAGTGACCGAAGAACAGCAAGAGATGGCACGCGCGCTGCTCGGTGCGTTGGGCGAAGAAGTTTTCGTTGAAGATGAAAGCTATCTTGATATGGCAACAGCCCTCTCGGGGTCCGGACCCGCGTACGTCTTCTTGTTCACAGAAGCGTTGATCGACGCGGGCGTCCACATGGGCTTTCCGCGCCGCATCGCCGAGCAACTTGTTTTGCAGACGATCAAAGGCTCCGCTTCTTTCTACCAGCAAGCGGCTCGCCATCCTGCGACCTTGCGCAATCAAGTGACATCGCCCGGCGGCACATCGGCTGAAGCGTTGTATTATTTGGAGAAGGCGGGCTTCCGCACGGCGATCTCACGCGCGGTTTGGGCAGCATATCAACGCTCGTTGGAGTTGGGCAAGGAAAAACCCGGTCACATTGATACGCACGACGAAGAAGAAAAATAAAACATTGTATGGAGTAGTAACAACATGAAACGCTTATCCCTCATCACGCTCTTGATCATCATCAGCCTCTCCGCCTGCGGACCTGCCCCAGCGCCCACACCCATCGCGGATACATTGTTTGTCGAACCGGGCACGAGTCTCGGTCCCATCAGCCCGTATTTATTTGGCACCAACTACGGACCGATGCACGCCGTTGCCCTGGATGTGTTGCCGCTGGTTGAGAATGGCGGCTTCACCGCCTTGCGCTTCCCCGGCGGTGCCTGGACTGATACCGCGGACATGCAGAATTTCCAGATCGATCAGCTTATGGCATTCTCCAAACAAGTTGGCGCCATGCCAACCATTAGCGTGCGTATGTTGGATGGCAAACCAGAAACTGCCGCAGAACTTGTGAAGTACACCAACATCAAGAAAAAATATGGCGTCACGTACTGGAGCATCGGCAATGAGCCGAACATCTATACCCAACTGAAGCAAGCCGATTACGATTACACCGTTGAGAATCTCAACAAGGATTGGCGCGCGATTGCCCTTGCTATGAAAGCGGCTGACCCAACCATTAAGTTAATGGGACCCGAACTCAGTCAATGGAACGATAGTTACGAGACCACGCCCAAAGACTCTGCCCAGCGCGATTGGATGACCGAATTTCTGAAAGCCAACGGCGATCTCGTGGATGTTGTCACTGTGCATCGCTATCCCATGTTCTCACCCACGAACGGTCCAGTGACTGCGCAACAATTACGCGAGAACACGCGCAAATGGACTAAAGAAGTCGAATACCTGCACAGCTTGATCAAGCAAACTCTTGGACATGACCTGCCAGTTGCCATCACCGAACTGAACTCTGACCCCAGCAATGCGCAACTCCAGGAAGCTTCGCCCGATTCTTTCTACAATGCGATCTGGTACGCGGATTCCCTCGGGCAGTTAATGAACGCTGACGCCTTCATGGTCAACCAGTGGGTGCTCTCGCAGCGCACCACCGGGTTGGGCTTATTAAAAGGCGACGAAGTCCGCCCGACCTTTTATGTATTTCCCCTCTACAAGAACTTTGGCAGTGAACAAGTCTACGCCGCCTCAGGCGTGACAGATGTGGATATCTTCGCCGCCAAACGCGCAGATGGCACGCTGACTCTCATGGTGATCAATCTATCGGATACAGAACAACGCATCCCGCTGCAGGTGAAAGGGATTCAACTCAAAGAGGCGGAAGTCTGGCTGTTGGATGCAACCCATAACGCCGAAAACCTGGGCACACAGGCTTTCGCATCAGACGGCACGCTGAC
>CAZMQE010000351.1:0-2728 GCA_964568115.1 uncultured Anaerolinea sp. | reverse complement strand
GACCGGTTGGGGCGGCTGGCGTATGCAATTTCCATGCACCCGGGTCTGCTTGGCGTGGGCGTGGATGAAAACACGTGTGCGATCGTGGAAGATGATCGTCACATCACTGTATGTGGAAAAAGCGCCATCACGATTGTGGATGGGAATGAGATGGTTTCAACGAACGTGGCGGATGTGGAAGGTTCGCGTCCCGTAGCGGTGAGCGGATTGAGAATCCATGTGTTGACAGATGGGTGTTCGTTCGATATGAAAAAGCGTGAGGCGCTGATTCCGAGACTCAGGCTTGAGTGAAAGAAAAATCTTTTGGGCAGAATCAATTTCGGGCTGGGAAAGAAACGGAGCACTTTATCTAAATAAAAAAGCAGGGACAACTTTTTATAGTCGTCCCTGCAAGTGCTCTTCGGTAGTCTGGCGATCATTGTCAAAATAAAATGATTATGACGTTAGACCCATGACTTTGCGTCGCCGGGTTTTCCCGGTTTTGCGTTTCGGTAGGTTGGTCGATCTTGATCAACGATGTGCATTGATTTTAGATGCCGAACTCTGTGCCGTCCCCTTTCGGGGATTTTGCTTTTATCGGTAGCCTGGCAATCATGACTCAGTTCAGCTTTAGATCCAAGGCTTTGCGCCGCCGGGTTTTCCCGGTTTTGCTCTTTATCGGAGCAATTTTATTATTGCACTTTTTAAATTCGATTTCAAGCCAACAAATGTTCTACTTTACTGCAAAGGCTCAAACGTGACCTCAACGGTCATGCCCCATTTGACACGCGGGTCAACATCATTCGCGGCAATGCGGACAGTATAGATCACGTCACCACCCTGCACAAAAGCTGATTGACTAATTTCGGTGACCACGCCTTCCATCGTGACATCATTCAACGCATCGGCAGTGAACGTGACTTTCTGACCAACTGCCACACTCACCACTTCGAGTTCGGTGATGTCGGTAGTCTCGATGATCCATGAAGATGTATTGATGATACTCACGGCTCGGGACTCAGACCCAACCTGCTCGCCAACTTCAACCGCCACATCAGCGACAACGCCATCGAACGGCGCAGTGAGCACATAATTAGACAGGTTCGATTCGGCGGCTGCGATCTGCGCCTTGGCATTTTCCAACCGCGCTTCTGCGAGCGCTAATTGATCCTTGTTCGCACCATCTTTTGACAGCTCGTATTGATATTTTGCTTCAGCCTCTGTGGTGAGAGCGGAATCCAATGAGGCACGAACAGCGTCACTTTCACGCTGAATGTTCTCGAGATCAGCAACGGCGGTGTTGTAATCTTTTTCTGCACTGCGCAATTTATCTTCAGCAGTTTTGCGCTTGGAATTATCCTTGTCTAAATCCTTGTATTTATCGAATTCATCCTTGGCATCCTGCAGATCTTTTTTGCGCTCATTCACCGTGGCTTGTTGATCGTCGATACGGGTTTGAATATCCGTTGGACTGACATCGTCCCACGCCTTCTGGGCAGCAGCACGTGCGATCTGTGCATTTTGATAGGCACTCCACGCAGCGGCAAGGTTGGCGCCACCCGTACGATTGAGCGTATCCAAAACTTGTTGCGCATTGACCAGTTCAAGATTTGCGGCAGCCAGTTGTGCTTCAGCTTGGGTCGCATTTGAGAGCCGTGCCAGCACGTCACCCTTACTGACCTTGTCACCGATCTTGACGTTGATCTCCGCAACCATACCCCGCACCTGGAACGACAAGTTCACAGCCTGCGCGGGTTTGAGTTTGCCTTCGGCAACAACGCCATCTGCGGGAACGGATACCGGCGCAGCGGATTGCGGAGTTGCTGCGGGTTGATTACTTCCGCAGGCAGTCAATGCCAGAGCAAAGACTACGACTAACATCATTAGGTTATATAATTTTTTCTTCATGGTTTATTCCTTTTTATTTTCAATAATTCCGTAGGGGCGCCCGCCCTGGGCGAGAGAACCTCGCCCATACCATTTCATATTATTCGTACGCCAACACTTCACGGATCGTCAAGCGCGCCGCATTCCGTGCGGGCAAAATACTTGCAAATGTAGATAAGACCAGCACCAGCGCAAGCCAGATCGAATATCCCAAATACGTAAACACTACATCGATGGGAGTTTGAAAAACAGCCAGACTGACGATCGCCGAAAGCCCATACGTGAACGGCACAGATAAAACGATCGCCAATCCAAATGAGATCGACCCGATCACGATCCCCTCGGCAATGACGGTGCGCATCACGGCACGATCATCTGCACCAATGGCGCGCATGATTCCGATCTCGCGGGTGCGTTCAAGCACATTCATACCCATCGTGCCTGTGAGGCCCATCGAACCGACGATGGCGGTCAATATCGCCATGATCAGCAGGAACACAACCAAAATATCCAAGCTCTCCACAGCCGTATCCAACGAGGCACTGCCTGCTTGCGCAACACGGACTTTGTAACCGTGGTCCCGGAGATATTTATCCAGTTCTTCGGCTTTCGCATCTTGATAAGCACGGTCATGCTGCGCGGTCACAACCCTGAATGAGAACGAACGATTCGCTAGATTGTTTACATCTGAAATATATTCGAGAGGTGCATAACCGAGCAAACCTTCTTGATCCACAAACTTAAAGAGTCCAATCACTTCCCATTGTTCATCGCGCCCATTGATCCTCATTGTTATAGAATCGCCGGGTTTCAAATTCGGGTAGGTTTTCAGCAAGCCCTCGCTCACAGCCATTTTCCGCAC
>CAZMQE010000350.1:0-2729 GCA_964568115.1 uncultured Anaerolinea sp. | reverse complement strand
ATACCAATAATTATTTTCTTCTACGTCTCATCCAGCGTCCGCCGAGGAAAAGCGAGATCAAGACAAATGCGATCGCCGCCCAGGTGAACACCGTGTTGTCCGTTGCGATTCCGATGGTTAAAAATGCCATGCCAAGAATCAGGAATATGCTCGAGTATTTACGTTTGTTTTGTTTCATGGATTATGTTGATTCCATTAAGGCTTGGGGTGAACTTCTGCATACGGGCTTGGGTTTTCAAACAGCGTGGCTGATTTGCCGTTCAAGGTGGCTTCAAAGAATGACAGTAGATAATCGTCCACGATGGTGACCACGCGCTTGCCATTGATGGGACCTTTGAGTCCGAGCTGCGGCGCCAGCGGGGAGAGCAGAGGTAAATCAGCGAAATCGTAATGAGCAGTCCCGTCAATGGAAATGACACCCAGCGCATTGCCGACATGCGGAATGAAGCGGTGAAAGAGTTCGTTATTGCGGCTGTCTACCTCGTCGTTCCATTTTTGGCTGAACATGAAGAACGAAGGTTGAGTCACGCCGCTGTCGATCACTTCGTAGGAGACGGGGCGCATGAAGGGGTCCATGCCGAGTAGGGCTTTACAACGTGGATCTGTGCCGCAGAATTGGATCGCCGCGCCGCCGCCGGTGGAATGTCCATAGACACCGACACGGGTGAGATCGAGTGCTTTGTAAAATGGCTCGTTCGAATCAGCGTTCTGCGTTTGCATGGTATCCAGCGCAAAGCTCAGGTCGCCTGCCCATTGATCCACGAGTTTGTGAGCGATAGTTTCGTATTCAGCGGTTGGGGTTTCGTCGGATGCCAGCGCGGTTGGGTTGTTGAGTGCAATTGTTCCATCCGGGAAGACGGTGATGACGGCACCATAGGTGTGTTGCACACCCACGACCACATAGCCGTGACTTGCCAACTCCAATGCCTGCCCTGTATTTTGCGCGTTGAAGCCGTTCCAGCCGTGTGAAAATAAAATAACGGGGAAGCCTTGATCTGTCTGCGCTACGGTTGCGTTCTTATATGCGGGAACTTTTACCAGTGCAAGATGTCCCAGGAAGAAAGGCGGCATACCTATCTGACCGGAAACAGCTGGAGCATAGATCTCGGCTTCATCCATCCATCGGGCTTGTTCGGTGGATGAGCCCGCTACAGACGGGTACCAAACCTGGATCATGAATCTGCGGGCTTCCTCTTTGCCTGAATAGAGTTCCTTGCGCGAGGTGTCGGTTAATTCGTAGATGCGCGTGCCGACGGAGTACGGTCCGCTGGGGGTGGGGATGACGGGAACCGGTAAGAGCAGAGGCAAGGCTGTCGAAACAGCGAGCAGGACGAAGGTCAGATAAGAGGCGATGGGCTTCCAATCCGTGGGTGCTTGAAGTTTGAGTAATGAAGAAATGACAAGGATGCCTGTCAACGCATACAGCGGAAGCATTTGCCAGCGATAGCCTTCGATGCCCAGATGAATCAAAGTGAGCACGAGCGCCAGCAGTGGAATAAAGCGAACTGCATAGGGTCGTGGATGGTGCCAGAGTAAGTAGGTGGAAAGCAGAATGGGAATGAGAATTTCAAGCGGTCGCATGTTGCTCCATTTGCAAGGCATCGAGACTGGTGACGTAGGCTTGCGAATAGACCGTGTTGGCGATCAGCGTAACGTATGTTGAATAGGGAATCATCAGGAATGGCACGATGCACATTAAGATGATCGTGATCATGGCGAATTGGATCGCAAACATAAAGACAAATGAAACCACCATGACGAAAACATAGCTGAGGATGAAGTTGCCCAGCCCTTTGCGGAAAATGGGGAACCAGTCCTTGAACTTGAATCCGGCTTCAAAAGAATCGTTTGCCACCGCGTGAGGGATCGCCGCGCTAATGAGCACACCGTACGGAATGGAGAGCAGGGTGAATAACATCATCATGCCAATGCCTAGAAAGAAAAACAAACCACCCACCGGCGCAAATGCCTGCGTGCTTTGATCGGCAAGTGCTGCAAACCCGATCGAGCCGCTGATCATAAAGAAAAAGCCGCAGCCCATGATGATGAAGAGCGGCAGCATCAGAATGATCTGCAAGCCAAATACGCGCAAGCCATCCATCAACATGGCAGACCAATCACTGCCTTGCCATTCCGGCATGGATGGATTTTTGCGTTCTTGAAGGACCTGACGCATGATCTTCACGCCATAGCCCATCAACAGGATGGTGGGTAGAAGCGGGATGATAAAGCCCGCCAGTGTGACGAGACAAGCGATCAAAAATTGTTTACGCGCCTCTGCATCCCGTACCGGGAAGAGTAATGTTTCCTGCCAGTTGTTCATGGATTTTCCTTTTGTAACCTATAGATGATATATCGAGGTTCAAATTACATTGACATTTACTTTCATTTGCATAGAATAGTTTAAGGTGGAATTTGTTCACTGTCAATCAACTGTAAAAAGACCGCTGCGGTCTGGAGGATGGAGGTGACGGGCACAGAATTTTTTGTATAAATAAGAGGAGCGGTTGACTGCGCATTTGCCAATGCTGCCGTCAAGTTAGTCTAAATTCATTTCGCCAAATGAGGAGACAAAACATGCAAAAGAAATTCGCTCTGGTACTTTCTGTGTTGGTGATCGTGTTCCTGGTAACAACTGCTGCGATCCCTCAGGGGAGTAATAACAGTGGTTTCAAAACAAGCCAGCCTGCAATGCTCACTGCGGTCATGCCGGGTGTTCAAGTAACGCC
>CAZMQE010000349.1:0-2731 GCA_964568115.1 uncultured Anaerolinea sp. | reverse complement strand
ACCACACCCGGAGCAATACGCTCGATCGGGCGGAAACCCGTCGTCGCAATGGGACCTTTGCCATCGATCGGCTCACCCAATGCATTGACCACACGTCCGATCAACGCATCACCCACCGGCACAGAAGAAATACGACCCGTGGCACGCACTGTCATGCCTTCGGCAATTTCTTCATACGCACCCATGATGATGACACCGACACTGTCTTTTTCAAGGTTGAAAGCTGTACCCATTACCCCGTTTGAAAACTGCACGAGTTCCTGAGCTCGCACATTCGCAAGCCCCTGTACACGTGCAATGCCGTCACCCGCCTCAAGCACCGTCCCAATATCACTTACACCTACTTGCGGCTCAAAACTCTCAATTTGCTTCTGCAAATCACCTGTGATTTGCTGGATGAGATCCGTCATTTCAGTCGCCTCCACAATCATTTGTTCAAAATACAGGCCAGAGGTCCAGCCTGATGCGTTTTGTCCGGGTAGAACAACCCGGATAAGAGTTTTATCCGGGCGTTATCCGTATTTTTAATGCTAAAACTACTTCGTGATGAGTAGTACAAGCGACGCAATGATACCTGAAAGGATGGCAGTTGTCCAGTTACAATTATCATACATGCGCAGACATCCTTCATGCCCTTGTCATTTGAACGCGATGTACTATACTATCACCCGTTAATTCCATTCATAGGAGAAAACGATGCCCGAACCTCTTGCACGTGGGGAAGATAAACCTCCCAGTCGCCGTATGAAACGTTACTGGAAAGTCGCTGTACTTGCCAACATCAAGGACGACACCCATCCCAAACCGGAGGGCGTCCCACCGGATGCGTTTGCAGACTTCGATCATATTGAGACGATCGACTCGCTGCGCGCCGCCCTTGAAACTGATGGCCACGAAACAGTCTTTATCCAAGCTGACGAAGATCTGCCGTACGCTCTGAAAGAAGAGAAGCCCGATATCTGTTTTAACATCGCCGAAGGACTTGGTGGCGATGCTCGTGAGGCACAGGTTCCGGCTCTCCTGGAAATGTTGAAAATTCCGTATACTGGTTCACGAGTATTAACGAATGGGATCTCCCTCGATAAAACCCTGACCAAGCGCATTTGGCGCGACCGACGATTACCCGTTGCGCCCTTTCAAGAATTCTCCGCTGGTGACGAGCCACTACGCCCTGAGTTAAACTTCCCGCTCTTTGTTAAACCCGCCCGTGAAGGGACCGGTATGGGCGTGGACACCAAAGCCATCGTCAAGAATGAAAAAGAGTTGCGTGAACGCGCCTTGTATATCATCAACACCTATCAACAACCTGCACTCGTGGAAACTTTTCTGCCGGGTCGTGAATTCACTGTTGGCGTGATGGGACGCGCCGATGCGAAATTGTATTCACGTCACCCGGAATGGTACGAGAAAGATGGCTTCCACCGCTTCCCCATTCTTGAGTTGGATATGTCGCGCTCGGTGACGCCGCTGGTATACAGTAAAGAGTCGAAGTCAAAGGAAGTTGGCGAAGAAGGCGCCCCCGACTATGTTTGCCCGGCAGTTCTGGAACCTGAGCTTGAAAAGAAACTTAAATACTTTGCAGTGCGCGCGCATCAATTGCTATACGCCTTGGACATTTCCCGCACCGATATTCGCCTTGATGAAGATGGCAATCCCCGCCTGCTAGAGATCAACACGCTCCCGGGACTGACACCCGACTACAGCGACCTTTGCCTGCAAGCCAAGTCCGAAGGTATTCGTTACGAAGATCTGATCTTGGATATTCTTTATCTCGGTGCATCGCGTTGGGGCATGGTAGAACCACGCGACTTATCAATAGAATCAAACAAGAAAAAATAAACACAATACATACAACAAAAAAGCGCCGGAAATTCCGGCGCTTTTTTGTTCCGAAGAATTAATTATGCAGTTACGATCTTGATGTTGAATCTCTGTGACGAGATCGCTGTTCTGAGATTATGCCACAACGGCACGTACATCTCCACGCTGCGCGAGGTGGTGATATTGCCGAGATCGATAATATCCTTCCAGCCGAACCAATCACGCAAGATCATCACAACGGTAGCCTTGGCTTCGATATCATTGCCGCTGACAAAGACCGCCGTCTTCTCGATCAACTTGGACGGGTCAACCATCACATTGGCATTCACGGTGTTGAGTGACTTGACCACTTTTGTATCAGGGTATGTTCTCTGGATCTGTTCACCGAGCGAATCGGTGTTGCAAACGGTCAAGGTCCACGTATCAGTTGAACGGTCCAATGGATTCGAGGTATCGATCAGAATCTTTCCTTTTAGACTCGCTGCGCCAGCCAGACTCAAAGCATTCATGGACGCCGAACCCAACGTACAGTTGAAAATAATTTCACCAAATTCAGCCGCGTTCATAAAGGTGCCATACAAGGCATTATGACCTTCTTCTTTTGCCCACGCCACCGCGTTGGGATTTGCCTCATCGCGCGACCCCAACATCACATCATGCCCAAGTGACACTAATTTTGAACCGATCGTCTGACCGGTAGCCCCCGTACCTAAAACACCAATTTTCATAACGAACTCCTTTCGACCAGATTGAAGTTGTCGTGCCCTCACCGGCTTTATTTTACAACAATTTCAGCCGCTGCTTTGGTCATTTTTGTTTTTAACCACTTTAAGCGGAAGGTCTCTTCACGCTCGCGCTCTTCGAGCGAGCTGACGATAAACTCGATCTGGTGTTTATATTGCGGAATAAA
>CAZMQE010000348.1:0-2761 GCA_964568115.1 uncultured Anaerolinea sp. | reverse complement strand
CCTGAAGTGAACATACGTGGGGCAGAGTTGGCGCGCAAAGCCGCTTCAGCACGCGAGGGTGTGATGGTCGCTGGTTCGCTGGGACCGGTCGGTGCGTTAGCCAAGCCTTACGGTCCGCTGGAAGAGGCGGATATCCGCGAGACGTTTGCCGAACAAGCCAAAGCTTTGGCAGAAGGCGGCGTGGACTTGCTGGTCATCGAAACCATGTTTGCTTTTGAAGAGACCACACCTGCGTTCGAAGGCGCACGCTCTGTGACCGACTTACCCATTGTGGTGTCGTTCAGCTATGATCGCGGCGTCCGTTCGATGATGGGTGTGAAGCCCAAGGATGTGATCAAAAAATATTCCGAGATGGGCGCAGCCGTGGTGGGTGCAAACTGCGGGACTACGCTTGAGAATATGGAACTGGTTGCGAAGGAATACGCCGATACCATGCCGGGCTTTCCATTGTGGGTCAAGCCAAACGCAGGCATTCCGCGTATGGACATTGAAACCGAACAAGGTATCTACGACATGACACCGGAAGATATGGCGAACTTCTCGAGAAAGTATGTAGCACTCGGCGCGAAGATCGTCGGTGGTTGTTGCGGGAATACTCCAGAGCATGTAGCGGCAATTGCGAAGGCAGTGAAGTAGTCTTATTAGCGAGTAGTGAATCGAGAATAGTTACGGATTATGAATTACGGAAAACGTAAATCGTAATCCGTAATTTGTTAGAGAGGCAAAATATGCGTGAAACGATTTTAGATCTATTGTCTGGGAAAAAGATCGACACCCAACCGGTCTTCAGCGGGCTGATCCATATCACGGCGGAAGGATTGGAACGCGAGGGCTTGGCATTGCATGAAACCCATCACGATGCGGACAAAATGGCGCGTGCCGCAATAAGCACCTTCAAGCTAACGGGCATACCGTCCGTGGCATTGCCGCTGGATCTGTGTGCGCCAGCCGAAGCCCTGGGCGCGGAACTGAAATTTTATGAAGGCGGGGACTATATTCAATTTCCACAAATTACCAAAGCCATTGTGAACTCAACCAAGGAAATTACGGCTGAGATCGAAGGCAAGTTCGATCACGGGCGCATCAAGTTGATCTGTGATGCCATCGCAAAGGTCAAGGCAGAACTCGGCAACGAGGTGGTCATCTCGGGCACACTGCCGGGACCTTACACGTTACTTCTGTATATTTGCAACCCGGCGGCACAATTCACCGAAATGAAAAAAGAACCGCAAGTCGTTACAGACGCACTCGCGCATCTGGCAGTATTTCTGTCCAAGATCGGGCACGCCTATCGCGAGGCAGGCGCGGACTTTATCACGATCCACGATATGGGCGGGTCACCGGGGTTTATTGGACCGGCAAAGTATGAGCAGTTCGTGCATCCCGCGCAAAAGCAGTTGATCGAGTTGTTGCCCAAGCCGCGGGTGTTGTCGGTATGTGGGAATGTCAACAAGTCCATGCAGCTGTTGGCGCAGACCGGTGCGGAGGCAATCTCCGTCGATCAGTTGACCGACCTCGGCGCGGCGCGTGAGGTATTGAAAGACACGCTGCTGTTTGGCAACCTGGATCCGGTGGCGACACTGTGGCAGGGCGATGAGGCTCAGGTCCATGAAGCAGTTACAAAGGCGAAAGAGGCGGGCGTGGATGCTGTCTGGCCCGGTTGTGATCTTGTCATCCAGACTCCGAGACAAAACATCAATGCAATGATCCAATGAATCTGTAACCTCTTGTGTTTGCATCTGTGCTACTTTTATCCTATGATGGGGTTATTGTAGGCAAGTGAAATTCACAAACCTAGCGGCAGAGAGGTTCGAGGATGAGATCAAAGGGCGAGGCTGTTTCAGAGGTTCTGAACTTTTTGGGCGGCATTCCACTATTTTCACAATTAGGTGAATCATCTTCATCAACGCTGGCTCGCGAGTGTCGATTCAGGCACATGGAAAAAGGGGAAATTTTATTCTTTCAATCTGATGCTTCTGAGGCAGCATACATTGTTCGCACAGGGACCATTTCGATCATCTTGAACAGCCCTGATGGTCGCGAGATGGTGATCAATGAAATGCATGGCGGCGATCTTTTTGGAGAGTTGGGGATCCTCACCAAAAAGCCCCGCTCCACCAGCGCCATTGCCCGGACAAAAAGTGAATTGTTGATCATTCCCCGACAGGCATTTTTGACTGTGATCGAAAAAGAACCACAGCTTGCCATGCACATGTTGGAAATAACCGCACACCGTTTGCAAATGAGCGGCAAGCGTGAAAGCGCGCTGGCATTCATGGATGCCCAGGCACGGCTGGCAAGATTACTTTTGGAATTGGAAGAACAGGAACAGGATAAAGGGTATGTGACCATCTCACAGGAAGAGTTGGCACATCATACGGGTTTGATCCGTCAGACGGTGGCTAAGGCATTGGGGAAATGGCGACGCATGGGTTGGTTGATCACCGGGCGTGGACGCATTTTGATCTTGAATAGAAAAGCACTGGAAGATCTGGAAAGCAATCTATTGGTTTGATGCCGTTGTGTCGCCAAAGTGACAGACAGACTTACGACGAAGTTGTATATTAAGACCATTGAGACCAACAATATTCAAAAACCAATTCAACAGGAGATATAAAATGAAAACGACTCGCCAGCAAGCTTCCGCCAGATTGTTCAAGAAGTTATCCGCCTTACGTGCCACGCTGTCCAATGAAGAACGCGACATTTTAGACAATCTCATTGTTGTCGAAGAAGTGTCTGCGCACAAGATGACCTCCAA
>CAZMQE010000347.1:0-2776 GCA_964568115.1 uncultured Anaerolinea sp. | reverse complement strand
TCATGGATCGCTGCAGCGATGGCAGGCGCCACGGTTAGATACGGAAGCTCGCCAAGCCCGCGCGCGCCCCACGGTCCGTTCGGATCAGGGACTTCAACGATCACTGTCTCGACTTTTTCGGGAATATCCAAAATCGTGGGGATGAGATAGGTGCTGAGCTGATCGGTGAGCACACGTCCGTTTTTGGTTTTGTAATCTTCGAGCACAACATAGCCTTGTGCCTGAACGACTGCGCCTTCCACCTGACCTTCTACCAACGCCGGGTTGATGGCTTGACCGACATCGTCAGCCGAGATCACGCGCACCACGCGCACGTGTCCGGTTTCGGTATCCACTTCCACTTCGATGGCTTGGGCTACAAAGGCGTATGCAAAGTTGGGTCTGGAATAGCCGGTCGCATGATCGAATTCAGTTGTGCGCGGAGCAAGATATTTGAACTCACCGATCGCGGGGCGTTCTTCTGCCGCCCATTTTTTCAAGGCAACCTCTGCGGCGCCCTTGATGGAATTGCCAGCCATAAAGGTCATCCGTGAAGCAGAGACCGAACCGGAGTTGCCCATTGTGGCTGAATCAGATGTAACGATCTTCACCTTCTCAAAGGGTACACCCACAGCTTCTGCCGCCATTTGCGCCATGACTGTATGGGTTCCCTGACCAACTTCTGCACCGGCGTGATGTAAAACTACATTCTCGATCTCCGTGTTGCCATGGATCTCTACTTTTGCCCAACAGTTCTCCTGATAACCAAAAGAGAAGCCGATGTTTTTAAAACCGGCTGCGATGCCCTTGCCGCGCTTTAAATGGGATGGACTGCCTGGTTTCTGAATGTCTTTGTTCCAGTCAAATCTTTCCACCGCAGCTTCGATGCACTTTGTGATACTCACCGGGCTGGGTGAGGGTGTTCCAACGCCAAGGGCGTCGCCGTCTTTCAGGGCATTCTTCAAGCGGATCTCCACTGGGTCCATGCCAAGCTTCTCGGCAAGTTTATCCATTTGCATTTCAGCCATGAATAAAGCCTGCGGTGCGCCAAATCCACGGAAGGCTGCGCCGGGTACATTGTTAGTGTAAACACCATAGACATCGGTTTTTACGTTGGGGATGAAATAAGGACCGGTTGAAGTGATGGTGGAATTACCCAGCACCTTGTTCGTTGTATACATGTATGCGCCAGCATCGCCGATGATCTCATTCTCCATGGCGATCAACTTGCCGTCTTTGGTGGCGCCCCATTTTGCGCGTAAGACCACGGCGTGCCGTTTGCCATGCCCGATCATGGACTCCTGCCGCGTCCAAACGATCTTTACGGGTCGTTGCAATTTCCACGCAGCCAGCGCCAACACGATCTGCACCGACATGTCTTCACGTCCGCCGAATGCGCCGCCGATGGCAGGATAGATCACGCGGATGCTTTCGTTCGGCATGTTCAAGGCATGCGCGATCTGTTCCTGGTCCTCATGAGTCCATTGACCGCCGCAGACCACGGTCACGCGCCCGGCATCATCGATATATGCCAGACCAGCTTCAGGCTGTAGGTAGGCATGTTCCTGCACGGGTGTACGATATTCACTTTCAACGATCACATCCGCTTTGGCGAAACCGTCTTCGGTATCCCCTTTGCGGATCTTGTAATGTACACAAATATTTGAATCGCCGATATATTCATGGACGCGCGGCGCATCGGGCTTCATCCCTTCAACGGGATCGCTGACGATGGGCAGTTCCTCGTATTCGACCTCGATCAACTTAACCGCCGCCGCGGCTTGCGCTTCGGTTCTGGCTACAACAGCCGCAACCTGATCGCCCACAAAGCGGACAATATCGGCACCGGGCTTTTCTTTTTTTGCAGTTCGCGTCAGGGTGAGTGATTGGGTCGGACCACATAACACCGGTTGATCCTGCCACTGCAAGCCATATTCATTGACCGGCACATCCTTGGCGGTATACACAGCGACCACGCCTGGTGCAGCTTCGGCACTGGCGGTCTTGATCCACTTAATGCGCGCGTGTGGACGCCCCGCAAAAAGCAACTTCATGTGCAACATGCCTTGCATGGACAGGTCGCCGGAATAAAGTGCTTCGCCGGTGACTTTGCCGCGTGCATCCACGCGGGGGAGGGATTTGCCGATGGTCTGTAGTGTGGTCATAGGAATTGAAGTTTAGCGTGTGTATTTTTTGGTTTTGACGCGTGGTGGTGGAACGTCGGTGGGACCATATCTTGAAGGTCCGAACAGCGAGTAGATATATCCGTAAACGATCGCCATGAACCCGCCGATGAGCATCGCGATCGCCACTGCGAAGATCAAATTGGCACTGAGGTTATTTTGCTTCGCAAGGAAATTCGCAATCCCGGAAAACGCAGGGGATGAAAAAAAGTAGGATGGAATATTGGGCGCGCCGAGTAAATTTGGGGGAATATATTGAGTGCCTGGCAATCCATTTTCAATCCAATAAGCTCCAATTCCGTAGGAAAGCACCGGAATGATTGCCATGGTAATACAGCCAATTCCACGTACCGCAGCTGGAATCTGATTGCGTACAATTGGAGCTCGATTGCGTGAGTTGGATTGATACTTACCCATAATTCACCTCATGATCTGATTTTGTTGGCATCTTCGATCGCTTGTACAATTTTGTAATATCCCGTACAACGACATAAATTTCCGGTAATGGCTTGCTCGATCTCGTTGTGCGTTGGGTTTTCTTTTTCTTCCAAGAGTTTCGCGGCAGACATGATGAAGCCGGGTGTGCAATATCCGCATTGCACTGCGCCGTGTTG
>CAZMQE010000346.1:0-2778 GCA_964568115.1 uncultured Anaerolinea sp. | reverse complement strand
GTATCAATAAAGTTGCCGCCCGCCTCTGCGAACAGGTCAAACATCTTCTTGCTTTCGGCTTTTGAGGCGCCCCAGCCCCACGTCTCACCGAACGTCATCGTGCCGAGACAGAGTTCCGAAACGCGCAGTCCGCTTCTGCCGAGTAGTTTGTAACGCATGCGTGCCTCCTTGAAAATGGATAATGGGCATATTCTAAGCGAATTCAGCTTTGAAAAGAACCGACCAGGGAGGGGATATTGTTATTCCTAAAATCTACAGAATACTCAGCCTTCTCTAGTAAAATCCTACATAAATCTACATTGACGTTTCTGCCCTTGAAAGTAGAATAGCATTAATCAAATGTAAGGGCGCATCAAACGCCCTTGCTATGTTTAATAGGTGATCATGTTCCTCAAACGACTCCAACTTGCCCTCATCCATACCGCCGTCGCCATGACGCTCGTGCCCATCAACAGCACGCTCAACCGCGTCATGATCTTTGATCTCGGTGTTTCCAAAACCCTCTTCACGCTGCTCGCCATCTTTCCCTATTTACTTTCGCCCATTCAAGTTGCCATCGGCTCCTTTTCAGACCGGCATCCCATCTTTGGGTTTCGCCGTACACCTTATATCCTCGCCGGGTTAATTCTGTGCGTGCTCGGGGTGGCGGTCTCACCGCAGATCGCCTTGCTCATCAGCAAAAACTTTACGCTCGGTTTGATCGTGGGTGTGCTGGCTTTTGGTCTATGGGGCATGGGCTACAACCTCTCCGCAGTTTCGTATCTCTCGCTGGCTTCAGAACTCTCCGGCGAAAAAGAACGCGGTAAGACCATCGCCACGATGTTCACCATCATGGTCATCGGATTAATTGCGACAGGGATCTCATTAAGCCGCATGGTGCCGACGTATGTCCCCGAAACACTTGCGCGCGCGTTCCTCATCGTCGCCGCCTCCGCCCTGACCTTGGGTCTGCTTGGCCTCATCAAGCTGGAACCTCGCTTCGACCCGTCCACCTCAACCTCCCGCGCTGACACCTACACCGTCAAAGAGATGATCTCTGCCATCACAGCGAATCCCGTAGCGAAGATTTTCTTCGTCTACTTGCTGTTGCTGCTCGCCGCCATCCTCAGTCAGGACGTGTTGCTCGAACCCTTCGGCGCCCAAGCCTTTGGCATGACCCTCGAACAAACTTCCCGCATCGTATCCATTACCAATACATTCACGCTGATCGCGTTCATTGTCGCTGGTGTTTTAGACGGGCGCGTGAAAAAGAAATACGTTGCGCAAGTGGGCAATCTCGGTGCATTGATCGGCTTTATTATTATCGTCACCAGCGGGTTGATTGCCAATAAAAACCTCTTTTACATTGGCATTACGTTGCTGGGATTCGGGACCGGCATTTCCACGATCGCCAATCTCTCACTCATGTTTGACCTCACCGTACCTGAAAAAGTGGGGCTTTATATTGGCGCCTGGGGCTTCTCCAATGGACTTTCGCGTTTGGTGGGGTTGCTCATGGCGGGCGTGGTTGCCGATGTAGCCACCGAACTGACCGGTAATGCCTTGAGCGGTTACCTCGTCGTATTCAGCATCGAGGCATTGATGTTGCTGATCGCCGCCGTCATGCTATATCGCATTGACGTTGGGGCATTTCAGAAAAAAGCCCATGAACCATCATTTACAGAAAAGGTCGCGCTCGCCGCGGAATAATTTTGAAGCATGTTGATTTGGAGGCTTAGCCCCCAAATCAACAGCGACCAAAGGAATTATGACCATCAACAATTTGATTTTTTTCGCAACTTTCGATTCACCCAACTCCCAAGAGACAGAAACGGGGGAGGTGTGTATCGCCAATATTAGCCCGCGTGAGCGCCAGATCCGTATGCGCTTTGGCATGACCCAGTTTGCTATCAGCCTCGGCATCTTGGTCGCGCTGTTGGTGTTCGGTGTAAATCCCTTTTGGCGGCTTCTGCTCTTTTTCCCATTCTCTGCCGCTGCAACTGGATACTTTCAAGCGAAAGATAAAACCTGAGTAGGTCTTTCTTCGCGCGGTCTGCGCAACATCAATGGAACAGAAGAAAAGATCGAAGACGATGCTGAGTTAAAACAGGTTCAACGTCAGGCACAAAAGGTATTGCTAAAATCCAGCGCAGTTGGGCTGGCGTTGGCAGTGATTGCGTTTATACTTCCATAACTTATGACCGACGAATGGCTTTCTCTTAGTGCTGCCGCCAAACTGCTTGGTGTCCATCCAAGCACTGTACGGCTTTGGTCTGATAATGGCGCGCTGCCGGTCCACAAGACGCAGGGTGGGCATCGCCGCTATAAGCGTGGCGAAATCCTCCTTTGGGCCGAATCAAATTCAAAGTCCAAGCATGAAGCGCCTGAGCCTGAAGGCATGCTGAACGAAGTCGTGAAGAACGTCCGCATGCAAATTTCGGAGGGCCGTCTCGAAGCGGAATCCTGGTATCAAAAATTGGACGAGGACGCCCGCAAGCAATATCGTATGAGCTCGCGTTCCTTGTTTCAAGGTCTAACGAATTACATCGCTACAAATGGCGAAGTCGCTGCGACGGAAGCATATGCGATCGGCTATGAATATGCTTCGCGCGCGCGCCGTTACAACTTAAGTTATGTGGATGCCGCCAAGGCATTTTTGTTTTTTCGAGATACGCTGATCGAATCGGTTGGCAAGGTGTATAGCGAAGCACATGTCTCATCGAAGCGTGCTACCGAGATGTATACCCAGATGCACACGTTCACTGATGAGATCTTGATCAGCCTGTTGGAAACGTATCG
>CAZMQE010000345.1:0-2779 GCA_964568115.1 uncultured Anaerolinea sp. | reverse complement strand
AATCAAAATAGATGGAACTGGTTTTTTCTCATGGACAGGTACAATTATAGACGGATACCCGCCCCACATTTGTTCTGTTGATTCTTATTGGAGACCACTACCATGAAAACCGCCCAACACAGCGCCCCGGACGAACACCGGGATAATCCACCTGACGCTGAGGCGCTTCACGCAAGCAGTTTCCTATGCCTTGGCATTTTTTGGTTGGGCGGTTTCTAGCTGAACAACCAACATAGGAGTAGACTTAACTCATGCCACCTCTTGCCATCCTCACCTACAGTTTTACTGTTCCTCAATCTGCCATTGATGAGTACGGGCATGTCAATAACGTCATCTATGTACAATGGATGCAGGATGCTGGCAGACGCCACCCAGAAGCAATTCCTGAATTTAAACAACCTGAAAACACGGGTTGGTTCGTACGTGAACATCGGATTGAATATCTTGCCCCGGCTTTTCTTGGCGATGAAATTGAAGTTCGCACATGGATAGCAGAATGGAAGCGTGTGCGAGCGCAACGCAGATATGAGTTTATTCGCAAGGCGGATGACAAGATCATTGTCAAAGGCGAAACACAATGGATATTCGTTGAACTGACCACTGGCAGGCCCATCCCCATTCCTGCTGAGCTGCTGGCTTTATTCCCAATCGTGACAGAGCAAACCGACTCTACCACCTCTATTCCATAAATCCGTTGGCGCGAATTACAAACATTTCGCTTCGCGTGGTTTCGGTTTTTTTCTGCTCTCAAGCAGAGTCCACGCCCGCCCACATTTAATCTCACATGAATCATCACCCTCTCCTCAAACGTCTCGATGAAATCGGACAATCCCTCGCCCACAGCGGACACGCTCTCGCCTTACTCGGGCTTGGCTCCGTTGGCGCTGAGCTGCACCGGCTCGATGAATATTCCGACCTGGATTTTTTCGCCATTGTAGAACCCGGATACAAACAACGCTACATCGAAAATCTCGATTGGTTGAGTGTGCTGTGTCCCATCGCCTATCATTTCCTGAACTCACCCGATGGCTATAAACTGCTTTTTACAGATGGAATATTCTGCGAGTTCGCGATCTTTGAGCCGCAGGAATTGCAAGGAATTCCCTTCGCGCCGGGACGCATTGTCTGGAGGAGGGATGATGCTCCTGAAACATTGAACCAGCCAGCAAAGACATCAGTCCGTGCGGCGGCGCGGGATAAGGAATTCTTGATCGGCGAAGCGCTGACCAATCTCTACGTGGGCATGGGGCGCGACAAACGCGGCGAGAAACTTTCCGCCATGCGTTTTATCCAGGGCTACGCGGTCGATCGCCTTTTGGAACTGGCGGAATACATCGAACCGGAACAAAACGTGACCCGTGATATCTTTTCGAACGAACGGCGCTTCGAGGCGCGGCATCCGGTCATCGCGCGCGAGTTGCCGGCCTGGCTGCCCGGTTATCAACACAACCGCGAAGCTGCACTGGCGATCCTTGCCTTTGTAGAATCGCATTTTGAGATCAATGCAGCGCTGGCAAATGCCATCCGCCAGCTGTGTGCCTGAAAGCGCCTTTCAAATCTAATACTCCTCTTACGCCGCGCTGACAAATCGCCAGCGCGGTTTTGTTATAATCGCCCGTATTAGGTAGGAGACCTGACAGGTCTCCTCGATTATCTGACAGAAAGTCGTCTCTTTCGGCAGCAGCGCCAGGCAGGGAAAGATGCGGATAAGACCTGTCAGGTCTGGAAGTAACAATAAGGAACCTTTCCCTATGATGCGATTTGACCGATTTACCGAGAGAGCCCAGGAAGCCGCCCAACGCGCCGCGGAGATCATCCAACGCTATGGGCATAATCAGATCGATACTGAGCACATCCTGCTGGCGTTGATCGAACAGCCCGGCGGAGTGATCCCCCAAATTTTAGAAAAACTGAGCGTCAGCCCCGAAGCGCTGACCGAACGTCTCGATGCCACCCTGCGTGCCAGCCCGAAAGCCAATATTTTTGGCGGCGGCGCGGGCCAGATATTCATTACACCGCGCGTGAAAAGAATTATTGATCTCGCCAACGAGGAAGCCAACCGTCTCAAGGACGAATACATCTCCACTGAGCACATCTTCCTTGCGATCCTCACCGAGCGCAACACGCCCGCAGCCCGCATTTTAGAGTCAGCTGGATTAACCCGTGACCGCGTCTATACCGCGATTCAAGACCTGCGCGGCGGACAGCGCGTCACCGACCCGCAAGCTGAGTCCCGTTACCGGACGCTGGAGAAATACTCCCGTGACTTAACCCAAATGGCGCGTGAAGGCAAACTCGATCCCGTCATCGGGCGCGACAATGAGATCCTGCGTTTGATTCAGATCCTTTCGCGCCGCACCAAGAACAACCCGGTGTTGATCGGTGAAGCCGGTGTCGGTAAAACCGCCATCGCGGAAGGGCTCGCGCAAAAGATCGCCAACAACGATGTGCCTGAGATCCTTTCCGGCAAACGCGTCGTGGCACTTGATCTTGGTTCGATGATCGCGGGTTCACGCTTCCGTGGTGAGTTCGAGGAAAGACTCAAAGCCGTGATCGAAGAAGTGCAACGCTCACAGGGCGAGATCATTATGATGATCGACGAGTTGCACACAGTCGTCGGAGCAGGAGCAGCCCAGGGTGCGATGGACGCGTCCAACATGCTCAAGCCTGCGCTCGCGCGTGGTGAGCTTCAAACCATCGGCGCGACCACGTTGGATGAATTCCATAAATATATTGAAAAAGATGCGGCGCTCGAACGTCGCTTTGCACCGATCTATGT
>CAZMQE010000344.1:0-2780 GCA_964568115.1 uncultured Anaerolinea sp. | reverse complement strand
CAAGCTGCGAAGCAGAGTTGCGCGCCAAGCATGGCGACCCGCTGTTAGAGAATGGCGAGCCATGTGGTTTATCCCTGCTTGCCTTGGGCAAATGCGGCGGACGTGAACTGGGCTTTGCCTCTGATATCGAGTTGATGTTCGTGTATGCAGGTGATGGTCGTACGAACGGTGCGTCACCAATCTCTACTGCTGATTATTTTGAGCAACTTGTACGTTCGATTGTCAGTTCCTGGCAAACCCGACAGGAAGGCATCTTCCAAATTGACTTGCGCCTACGTCCCTATGGCAAAGCAGGCAGCATGGCGGTCTCGTTCGACTCGTTCAAAAATTATTACGCACCCGAGGGAGCGGCTTGGGCATACGAGCGGCAGGCACTGGTCAAGCTGCGACCGATCGCTGGCGCTGAAAAACTCAACGACGAGTTGAGCCGTCTGCGCGATGTCTATGCTTACGAAAGCGGACCGTTCGATGTCACCTCCATGCGTGCCATGCGTGAACGTCAGGTGCGTCATCTCGTAACGGGCGGCACTTTCAACGCCAAGTTCAGCCCCGGTGGGTTGGTGGATATTGAATATTTGATACAGGGTTTGCAGATCAATCATGGCGCACAGAACAGCGCCCTACGTTTGACCAATATCCGCGATGCGATGTCTGCGATGCATACGGCTGGCATTCTTTCAGAAGATGATTACACCCGCTTGCGTAAGGCACATACATTTTTGCGCTGGCTGATCGATTCGCTGCGCGTGGTGCGTGGCAACTCCAAAGATGTGACCATGCCGCCCTTTGGCAGTGATGAATTTATCTTTCTTGCACGGCGTCTGCGTTACGAAGCCGATGCGGAACACCTGCGCCATGATCTGACGCGGTATGTAGCTGATGTGCAGGAGATTAACTCTCGGTTACTTGGGTAATCGTAGAGATGCTTCGCCGAAGAGCGGCTCAGCATGCCAATGGTAAAGTTTAAATTATTGGACGGTTGAGCATTGCTCAACCGTCCATAGTTCAAGGAGATGAACTGACCAAAAAACAATGTACTAATCTGCTGTTCCGAATGCCTTGTTTATCGCTGTGCCCGGAACAGATACGGGACCTTCATCCTCCAGATCGGATGGCTCCCAATCTACGGGGTAACCGGCCGTGCCCATTTCGGGGATATCCAAGCCTTGTAATTCTATTTCGCGAGAAACGCGCAGGAGTTTCATGGCAGCCAGTACTTTGAAGAACACATACGAAAGTCCAAAGGCAAATACGAAGATGCTGCCGACTTCGATCAGTTGCGCCAGGATCTGGGTGGTGCCGCCATACAGTAACCCGGTCACGGCGGATTCAACACCATTCCATGCGGCGGTATCGGGGTTGCCATTGGCGAAGATGCCAACTGCCAATACACCCCAGAGACCGTTGAAGAAGTGCACCGGGACTGCGCCGACGGGGTCATCAATTTTCAATTTATCCAACAAAGCTGTTGCCCAGCACACGATCAAGCCAGCGATCAAACCGATCACAACAGCTGCCCAAGGGTCAACGAATGCGCAGGGCGCTGTGATCGCGACCAAGCCAGCTAGAATACCGTTGACAGACATACCGGGGTCTGGTTTCTTTGTCGGTCCAAGGAGCCATGCGTAAGTCATGGCTGAGACGCCGCCAGCGGCACCTGCCATCAGCGTGTTGATCGCTGCGATGACAGCCAGATTGCGGAAGGCGCCAATAAATCCAAGGGAAGAGCCGGGGTTGAATCCAAACCAGCCGAAGAACAAAATAATAGTTCCAAGTACACCCAATGAAATACTGTGACCGGGAATCGTGTTTGCCGAGCCATCTTTATTGTATTTGCCAATACGTGGACCAATCACTATGGCGCCAGCGAGTGCGATCGCGCCGCCGATCATATGTACCGGACCGGAACCCGCAAAGTCAACGGCGCCGTTGCCAAGCCCGAGGCTGCGTCCAAGATTTTGAATCCAGCCGCCGCCCCAGATCCAGCCTGCGACCAGCGGATAAATGAACATGCTGACCCAGATGCTCATCAAAACAAAGCCCACGAATTTTAAGCGTTCAGCCATGGAGCCGGTGGGAATGGTTGCCGCGGTATCCATGAATACCATTTGGAATAAGAAGAAGCCTAACACACCAGCGTTGGCACCGAGACCGGCGAGTAGAAATCCGCTGCCGCCGAGAATCCCGAATTGACCGAAGCGGATCAACGGTGTGGCGAGCAGACCAGTCCAATCGCCCAATGTGATGGGGGAGTGCGCCCATTCACCGGCGATGACACCCGCGCGCGCCACTTCTGGATATGCCGCATTGACCGCGCCGAATTGGAAAGCGAAACCGGTCAGCCAGTAACCGACGGCGCCGATACAGAACACCATCATGTTCATCATCATGGTGTGCGCTACGTTCTTGTTGCGGGTAAAACCTGTTTCAACCAATGCGAAGCCAGCCTGCATGAAGAACACGAGGAAACCACCGAGCAACAGCCACAGGATATTGAGTCCCAATGTCAGGTCACTAACCTGTTCGGTTGTCGGACCGCCATCATCTGCGAACGCCGGAGTCGCGATCGCAAACGCCAGGATCACGACCAGCATCAAAGCCAAGCCCCATTTGTTTTTTATCTTTTTCATCTCTCTTACTCCTTTTGAAGATTAGTAGGTATCGGCGAATACCTTTTATTACGAAAGAATATTTCTAATGCCAGCCCACATAACCTTTTGCCATCACTGCCAACGAGGCAAAGATCATAATGAGAATGGTGGGCGGGACAGCGACCAGCA
>CAZMQE010000343.1:0-2785 GCA_964568115.1 uncultured Anaerolinea sp. | reverse complement strand
GCGCCCACCGTGCTCCAACGCGAGGAGGAGTTGCGGGTGTCGATCAACACGCGGGTGATGGCTTCGGTGCCGTGATCTGAATCCAGGATGCGGACCTTGTAATCTGAGAGATGAAACTTCGCCACCTGCGGATAATAATCCTTCAGGGCTTTGCGTAGGGCATTATCCATCGCATTGACAGGACCATTGCCTTCAGCGGCGGTATGCAACACCTCACCCTGCACGCGCACCTTCACCATGGCTTCGGCGAAGATGCCACGGCCTGTGCGATGCTCGACATTCACGAAAAAGTCGATCAACTCAAAGGGTGGTTTGTAGCCATATTCCTGACGCTTCAACATCATCGTCACCGAAGCTTCGGCAGCTTCAAAGGAAAAGCCGCGGGCTTCGAGCTCTTTGATCTCGTTGAGCACCGGCACCACTTCGTTGCCTTCCACTTCCACGCCATGTTCTTCGGCTTTGCTCAACAAATTGCCGCGCCCCGCAAGATCTGAAACCACCACGCGCATTTTATTGCCGATGAGTTCCGGCTCCACATGTTGATAAGATTGCGCGCTGCGCCGCATCGCCGCCACATGGACTCCGCCTTTGTGGGCAAATGCCGACTTGCCCACGAACGGCAAATGCTCATCCGGCGTGATGTTCGCCACTTCCGCGACGAAATGGGAAAGATCATATAAGTGCTGAATATTACCCTTGGGCAGGCATTGATACCCCATCTTCAACTCAAGGTCAGACATGATCGAACATAAGTTGGCATTGCCGCAGCGTTCCCCCACACCGTTGATGGTGCCCTGCACCTGGATGGCGCCTTCGCGAATGGCGATCAACGAATTGATGACCGCACATTCTGAATCGTTGTGCGTATGGATCCCAAAGGGATGATTCAGCGCAGGCTTCAACTCACGCACAATGGTTTCAACTTCCCAGGGCAATGTCCCGCCGTTGGTGTCGCACAAGACCACCGTCTCTGCCCCACCGCGGACAGCGGCGCGTAAGGTTTCAAGCGCATACGACTTATCCGCTTTGTAGCCATCGAAGAAATGTTCGGCATCGTAAATAACGCGCTTGCCATTGGCTTTGAGATACGTCACCGATTGCTCGATGATGCGCAGGTTGTCTTCAAAGGTGGTTTGCAAAACTTCGGTGACGTGCAACGTCCATGTTTTGCCGAAGATGGTGCAGACCGGCGTCTTTGAATCGATGAGCGCCTTGATGTTGGCATCGTCTTCGGGTCCGCCTTTGACGCGACAGGTGGAGCCGAAAGCAGCGATGAGCGCATTTTGCCACTGCATGTCACGCGCCCGCTCGAAGAATTCAACATCTTTGGGATTGGAACCGGGCCAGCCGCCTTCGATGAAGGCTACGCCAAACGCATCCAACTTTTGCGCGATGCGGACCTTGTCGTTGCTCGAAAGCGTGAAGCCCTCAGACTGAGTGCCGTCACGCAGGGTGGTGTCGTAGATTTGGATCTGTTGCATAGTTAATCCATGGAGCCACAGAGTTCACAGAGTGCTTTGAGCTTTTTCTCAAAGGCTCTGCGCGCTCAGTGGCTAACTAAGGTTCGCCTCAAAAGCAGCGATGTCTTTTTCAAAACCCATGATGTAGCCGAGTTCATCCACACCGTTCAACAAACAAGTCTTATTGAACGGATCGATCGGGAAGGTGAACGAGCCACCGGGGAAGGAAACGGTTTGGGTCGCCAGATCAACCGTCAGCTCGGCGCGTGGCGCCTCTTCTGCCAGATCGAAGAGCAGCTTATGCGTCGCTTCATCCACGATGATCGGGATGAGTCCGTTCTTCAACGAGTTGTTGCGGAAGATATCCGCAAACGAGGTGGAGATGACGGCGCGGAAGCCATAAGCAGTGAGTGCCCACGGCGCATGTTCACGGCTCGAGCCGCAGCCGAAGTTGTCACCTGCCAATAAAATTTGGCAGCCCTTTGATTCAGGTTTGTTGATGACAAAATCTTGATTGGGCGTTTTGTCATCGTTGTAGCGCCAGTTGTAAAAGAGCGCGTCGGCGAGACCGTTCTTATCGGTGACCTTGAGGAATTGCGCCGGGATGATCTGGTCGGTGTCAATGTCATTGACCGGGACGACCATCACGCGGGAGGTTAATGTTGTGAATTGAGCCATAGTTTTCCTTTCATCATTGCGAGCCTGATAAGGCGAAGCAATCCCACAAGGGGATGATATCTCCATCATTGCGTTGGGGATTGCTTCAGTCGCTAGCGCTCCTTCGCAATGACGGGTAATAATTATTTTGATTTTCTTCCGCCAAACACAGCCAGTTCATAGATGCGCATATAACAATCCACATCTTCATAGCCGATCGCGCGCAGCCAGTCGCATTGCAGTTCGACGGGCGCGAGAATGTTGGCAGCTTTATCGGGGCGGGTGCGATATTCTTCAGTGACCTGTTCCAGCGTGCGCGTGCCGCCGTTCTGTTTTTCGATAGCGTAGCGTGCCGAGGCATAATGACGCTCGAACAGATCGACATTAAGTTCAGCAGCCGACGAAACGTGTTCGATGTTGATGAACCAGCCACCGGGCTTGAGCAGCGAAAAAATTTCCGCGTAGATCTCCGGCTTCCGTGCATCCGGCTGATGATGGATGGAATAGCCCGACACGATCGCATCAAACGGACCTTGCGGCTGCATCCGGTGTACCCAAGCTTTGTCGCCATAATCGAGATTCTCAAAAGCGAGTTGACCGGCGTACTCCTTGAGACTTTCACGGGCTTGAGCCAGCATCGGCTCGGAAAAATCCGCCAGCACACCGTG
>CAZMQE010000342.1:0-2824 GCA_964568115.1 uncultured Anaerolinea sp. | reverse complement strand
TGGGTCTGTTCGGCGACTCGATCACCACGGACCACATCTCCCCTGCTGGCAACATCGCTGCCGATAGCCCCGCTGGAAAATATTTACAGGAACGCGACGTAGCACCGCAATACTTCAACTCATACGGTGCCCGCCGTGGCAATGACCTGGTAATGGCACGCGGCACGTTTGCCAATATTCGTCTCAAGAATTTGCTGGTCGCGCCCAAAGAAGGCAACTGGACCAAGCATCACACCACCGGCGAAGTCATGTCCATTTATGATGCTGCGATGAAATACCAAGGCGAAGGCGTACCGGCGATCATCCTCGCTGGCAAGGAATACGGCACCGGCTCCAGCCGTGACTGGGCTGCCAAGGGACCGTTACTACAAGGCGTGAAGGCGGTCATCGCTGAATCGTTTGAACGCATCCATCGCTCGAACCTGGTCGGCATGGGTATTCTGCCGCTGAAATTCATTGAGGGACAAAACGCCGAATCGCTGGGCTTGAAGGGTGACGAGGTCTACGACATCGCAGGCGTCACTACGGTGCAGCCCAAGCAAGTACTCACCGTGAAGGCGCAGAAAGCTGACGGCTCCGTCATCGAATTCCAAGCCACCGCCCTGCTGAACACCGACGTAGAAGTGAACTACTACCGCAACGGCGGCATTCTCCATACGGTATTACGGAATTTGGTTAAGTAATTCAAAAACACAGAGACCGTCACTTTCAAGGTGACGGTCTCTGTGAATATGCCGTGATAATCATATATTCCCCATGTAAGAAAACCTCATCGCCGCCATTGAGGTTTCGCCATCACTTCCACCCGCGCACCGGCAAAAACCTGTAACACTCCACGAATGGTCCTCTGCTAATTCGCCCTGCACACAATTCATGTGACATGCGGTTTCTTATTCATATTGGCAAAGATGCGGGCGCCTAATCATTTATTTTCTTAGTAGTGACACCATTCTGAGCAAGGACTCCTTAATGGGGCGAAGAACAAGTTTCCCATCGAGGCAGTAAGTGTCCCTCCCTTGAAAACTCTCTTTGAACATGCTAATATGAATTTGCTTGTTGTCATCGAACTCGCGCGACCCGATCTCGTAGTACTCCACACCCCTTTCCTTAAAATGGAGCATATTCTTCCACTCAAGTAAATTGTTCGCACCCGGGATTGGAGCAGGCTTACAGTTAAACGCGATCCAGGGATAACAGCTATTTTTCCTGACTGCCGTAATCACTACACTGATGATCTTGCCTTTGAATCGAATGGCTGTTACTTCAGCCAAGCCGGTTTCAACAAAGTTATCCCACAATATTTCCAATGCCTTCCTAGTGTATGGGGCTGTATTTCCAGCACTGAATGTCTGCACATTGAGATCATAACAATCCATCCATTGCGCTCGATCGAGGGCGTCAACATATTCCCCCCCTTCTTCAACACATTGTCGAATTTTTTTTTGGCAATTTTGCTTGAAACTGGTCAGTAGCGTCTTATCATCACTACGTAAGTCTTTCACCATCGACACTACGTTTTCCTCCACAAATCCATATTTCTTCAGTGGAAGGTAGCCATAGTGCTCCAAACAGGTCTTATCTCCATACATCACCGGATATGAGATGTGTATATCATCCACCTTTGATGCGCGGGCTATAACAAGAAGGTGTTGCACCAATAAGTCGAGAGCTTCGCGTTTCTGCTTATCTGAAAGCGATTCAATGAACAAGGGCCCATTTCTCAGGGAAGTCCCCGACCGAATACTTCGCAACGTGATGGTCTTCTTTAATATCCTTTTTTCAAACAAAAACAGAGGCAGAATACCAACTATATTATGCCTATCGTCAACAACTAAACAGGAGATATTATCGCCTCCAAATTCCCTCTCTAACTCAAAGTTCACAGAATAGTGCCCAACCCAGGCATATTCATGATCGGACACGAAGGCGTCCCATTTATCACGAAGTGAGGGTGAATAGGGAATTACTTCCATAGGCATGGTCCTTTCTGATTTTTATTTCTAAAATTAAGACTTTATGCCGGTATTTCTGTTCCCGATTTTGGATTATTATCAAACTGATCGATCAGGCTTTATTGACCAACAAATCCAACTTCCAAATAATACCACAAGGTAACTAATGACTCCGTCGCTGAGTTCATAACTATTGCATTGCTGAACACCGACGTGGAAGTGAATTACTACGGCAACGGCAGCATTCTGCACACAGTGTTGCGGAATTTGGTGAAATAGCCCACTTTACAGCATTATCTGGCAAAACCGAAACGAAACCCATTGACACGGGTTTCGTTTTTTGTTACTCAATTTATTGTTAACCAAAAGGAGCTTTACTTGAATATTCTGATGCTGGTATTACGTCTCGTTCACATTCTTGCCGCGATCGTTTGGGGCGGCGGCGCGTTGATCATGGAATTCTTTATCGGTCGTACGATCAACGCCACAGGCGAGACTGGTCAAAAGTTTGCGCAACACTTGATGAATGTCGTGCGTATGCATAAATTCATGACGGGCGCTGCATTAGCCACCGTGCTGGCAGGCAGCTGGCTGTACTGGATCGACTCGAATGGCTTTTCATCCGCTTGGATGCATTCCGGCGCCGGGATCGGTTTTGGCATCGGCGCGGTCTTCGGTCTCATTGCCTTTGTGTTTGGTGCGATCTTTGGGGGCAGCAATGCCAAACTTGGAGAGCTCGGCGCGCAGATCAAAGGCAAGCCCACCGCTGAACAACTCGCACAAATTCAAGCACTTCAAAAACGAATCAAAACAGTTTCGCCCATCCATGTGTTCAGCATGATCCTTGCCATGATCTTCATGGCAACTGCCAG
>CAZMQE010000341.1:0-2824 GCA_964568115.1 uncultured Anaerolinea sp. | reverse complement strand
ACTCCACAGATATAGTTTCAGATGCACATCCCAGAATAATCGGATGAGCAAGTTGGGTTTTGATGTTGTCATTTCCAGGTTTCTCGTGCCACCCGCAGAAAATTCCCGCCCAGTATTCCGCTAATGATCTGTTCGTTATAGCCCTTTTGATATAGCAGCTCCGTAAACTCAGGGAGCTGTTCCGGCTCGACAAAGGATATGAAATTTGCGATCTTATCAGCGGGGAAGACATCCGGGTTGTTCTTGATGTAATCAAGCACTTCCTGTTTATCAATGACATAATCCAAGCCAATGCCTACGTGTTCGGGTCCCACCAGATTCATCACATACTCAATATTTTGAACGATCAACTCGCTGGATGTGCCGCCGAGAAAATCCCCGATGCCGTTGATGCCGATCACGCCACCGGTCTGCGCACAGGCTTTGATCTGGTCATCGGAAATGTTGCGGGCATGTTCACGCAGGGACTTGGGATTCGAGTGTGAAAAGATAACCGGCTTGGACGAAACCTCGAACGCCTCCATTGTTGCACGATAGCCCATGTGACTCACATCCACGACCATGCCTACCCGATTCATTTCGCGGATCACGTCTTTGCCGAAGCTGGTCAGCCCGATGTTGCCTTCCATACAACCGCCCGAGGCGCGGTTGTCTTTGTTGTAGGCTAGCAGCATTTGCCGTACCCCCAGATCATAATAAAACGAAACCAGATTGATGTTTCCCAGCAGCGGCTCAGAGCCTTCAAGATCAAAGGCGATCGCCAGTTTCCCTGACTCTTTGGCAGCGAGGATATCGCTTACAGACAGAGCGAGCAGGTACCTGTCAGGATGAGAAGCGATGTAATTCCGAAAGCGTGCCACCACCTGTATCACGTTCTCGAACGTGTCCATATCCATGCCAATGTTGAGCGAGACGAAGTTGACGCCGCAATTTTTGTAGCGTGCCAACTCGGTTAAATCAGAATTGGGGTTAAGCGGGAAACAGGCATGCGTATCCCAAACGAGCGCGCGATTATGGATTTGTTGAGCTTGGTTGGATATCATCGCTTGTCCTTACGAGATCAAGGTAGCCGGGTCGACAGCATGCATGAGCATGATCGCATCATAGCCCCGAAAGAATTTTTTGAAATCAGCATTGCCATCTGCCCAATAGTTTTGCCGCAGCCGCAAGGGACGCAGGTCATACAGATGCCAGCCGGATTTTTCCTGAACACTCTCCAGAATGGGGCGCAATTCGGGTTGGGTGTTTGCCTCGATGGGCATGGCTTTGAATTCTTCAGGCAGAAATGGCAGCCAGGCATTTTGTTTGCCGCTCACTGGCAACACGAACAAGTGGAAGGATTGACTGTTTTCCATGACCGCTAATTCTGAAATGAAATTACCGATGTCTTGAATGCCCATGGCAGAGTGTCCGCGCTCGATGTGATTGGCGCCGAGTTTGATCAGATATTTGGTTTCAGGTTGTGCTGCCTGCTGTTGTTTGTATGCCTGATAGAAATATTTTTTCATCAACAGCGAGCGGACATGGTTGTTCAGGTAATAGGCTTCGGTCTTATAGTACATGTAGATCTCATGGCTGGCAGCCAGTGCCTCCATGATGTGAAGCGCCGCGGGATCATGCTGTACTTCGAAATGGTTTCGCAGGCTTGACCATTCGGCGGGCAATGCCAGGTTCATGAACAAACTGAGTTGGTCGATGGGTTTCCCCGCGTACATGTCACGGATCGCCGCTTTTTCCGCGTGCAGCCACTCAGTGATCTTTGTTTTGAATGCGGGGTCTGTGCAGATCGCCTGCAGCGTTTCCAAATGGAACTGCGGACTTAAGATAAATTCCTGATCGACACCGATGATGGCAGGCTCTGCTTTCGCTGGTGAGCGCTGAAGCGCTTGAAGCAGCCGCACTTCCTCTTCATACCAACTGAAGGGTATCGAGAAAGGGTGTTGGGTGAAGAATTCGCTTAGCGCAGCGAGACTATCAGGTTGTTCGAGCAAGGTACTCATGTGTTGGGCGCTGACTGGTCCGATCTCGGTGACATAGGCGTTGTAGCCGCTGGGTTGCAGCAGATTGAAGAGTGCCGTGGCGAACTGTAAATTGCTGCCGATCCCGTGGTCTTCGCCGAGCAAAAAGAAACGAGCTGACCGCCCTTCCCTGGCTAAAAATTCCGCCCCGCTGCCGGTCAGTGTGCCCTCTGAAGTTTGCAGTGCATAATGATGCTCAGCTAAAAATTCTGTCAATGCGGACATAGCGCCTCTAGGAATCAGTAAGATGGTTTTGATTAAGGCTGAATTGTAGCTTGTCTGTTGTGCTTGTACATAGTCACATGGAACTGTTTGTATAGAATTCGCTGTTTATTTTTGATCAGGTGTTTCCAAAGTGTTTACGCCTGTTTGAGGTTTTGAAGCCATGTTTCTGTTTCATGGGGAGTGTGAAAACGATGGATCGTGATGTCAGGTAATTCAGCCAGCCAATGTGGGTAGTTTTGCCTTTTCAGGGAATAAGATCTGATTGCATGCCGCAACCCTGAAAGCGCTCTGTGCAAGGTCATTCGATTCCCTGACCAGATCGGTTGTTGGGTGAGCACCCAGAACAGATTACGGAATATAACGCGCTTGCAAATCGTTGCCAGAGAATAATCTAACCAGATGATGCAATCAGCTTGCCTCCAAACCAATTCGCGCTCGTTGTCAAAATTACCGTCAAGGATCCAGGCTTCCCTGCGGATAACGTCTTTCACCTGCTGAAGAACTTTAGCATCTGAAGCGGGTTTCCAGTGGGCGTCCCAATAGAAGGGGTCTGAAGCAAAAAACGGCAAATGTAAAACAGT
>CAZMQE010000340.1:0-2826 GCA_964568115.1 uncultured Anaerolinea sp. | reverse complement strand
CGCAGTCGGCGTTGGGCGCGGGACTTCAGTAGGTGTCGGCGAGGCGGCGAGCAAGAACGGCGTGGGGATTTGGACGGTTATCGAATCGGGTGTGGGGGTTGCTGGTTCGAGCGTTGGCGTCGAAATGGGTGTGTCATTTTGTACTTTGATAGGCACGGTCACCTCCTGAAAAGTGCCGTCTGTCAGATTGACGCGCAACCGTAGGATGTAATCTCCATCGCTAATAGCCTCGGTGTTCCAGATGGCGAGGGCGGAAGAAAGCACGGGCTGAGAAACGGTCTGGAGGGTGAACCAGTTCCCGGCAGGATTGGAAGCGTACGTAAAATCCAGCTGGGCGGAGAGAAAATTTTCGATATCCGTCGTGCCGGTGATCGTGACCTCTCCGCGCAAAATATCCCCTGCCAGGGGCGAGGTGATCGCTACCGGCGGGTTGGTCTGCGCGGCAATCAACAGCAAAACAAGCGGGAGGAGCAGGCGAAGTCGCATGAGCCGAACAAACAAGTTTAACATGAAGGGAGAGGCTGGTCAAATTACCGGCAATCAGACTTGCGAAGTCGATTTCAACGCGGACACCTTGCAATAGACTTCCGAAGTCTTGATATTCCATTCTCCTGAATTTTGAATTATGGTACACTTTGACAGACTTCACTTAGGAGAATTTCTATGTCAAAAAATCGCGCTGATCAGATGGTGGAACGCCTGCGCAATATGCAAGCTGCCGCGCCCGATATTGAGGCTTCGGCGGTTGTTTCGGTGGATGGGTTGATCATGGCATCAGCCTTGCAACAGGGCGTCGAAGAAGACCGTGTTTCGGCAATGTCTGCCGCTATGCTTTCGCTGGGCGAACGCATTTCGAACGAATTGGGGCGTAAAGGTTTGGAGCAGGTCTATATTAAGGGTGACAAGGGCGCCATTGTATTGACTTCCATTGGTGAAGAAGCGGTGCTCACGGCATTGGCACGCCAGGACGCCAAATTAGGCATGATCTTCCTCGAGATGCGGCGCGCTGCCGAAGACCTTACGAAGCTGGTTGGATGAGAACGAAATACCAACCGCAACTCTCACAGTACGCAATCCCCGATGGGGAGGGCTTCAACGCCCTCCCCATCTTCTTTTGTAAATCCATCATGTCATTGCGAGCCTGCGACAGCAAGCGAAGCAATCTCCGTGTTGAGTTGGAGATTGCTTCGTCGAGCTACGCCCTCCTCGCAACGACAAATCACAAAGAGGTAAAGATATGACAACAAAATATTTATTCTATACAGGCGGGGTGGTTTCTTCAGTAGGCAAGGGTGTGACGGCTGCCGCAACCGGGCTCTTGCTCAAGGAACGCGGATTCAAAGTGGCGGTTCAGAAATTGGACCCCTACATCAACGTGGACCCTGGGACGATGAGTCCATATCAACATGGTGAAGTCTACGTTTTGGATGACGGCGCAGAAACAGACCTTGATCTGGGTCACTACGAAAGATTCATTGACATCCGCCTCAGCCGCTTAAGCAACTTCACCAGCGGACAGGTGTACGCCGAGATCATCAGCAAGGAACGCCGCGGTGATTTTCTAGGCGGGACGATCCAAGTGATTCCCCATATCACCAATGAGATCAAACGCCGCGTGGGCACCATCGCCAAAGAGACCGAGGCGGATGTTGTCATTTTGGAAGTTGGTGGAACCGTCGGTGATATTGAGTCGCAGCCGTTTCTCGAAGCCCTACGTCAACTCCGCAACGAAGTGGGACGCGAGAACGTGTTCTTCATCCATGTGACGTGGCTGCCGTACATCGGCGCGACCGGCGAGATCAAGACCAAGCCCACCCAACATTCCGTTGCCGCGCTGCGCTCGATCGGTATTTCGCCCAACATGATCATCGCCCGTTCTGATTATCCCGTGGACAAGGATCTCTGCGACAAGATCGCGTTGTTCTGCGATGTGGAAAAACAAGCCGTCATCCCGATGGTGACCAGCGACGTGCTCTACGAAGTTCCGTTGTTATTGGAACGCGCAGGTGTCGGCGATTATCTGGTTGAAAAACTAAACTTAAAAGCCACCCGCAAACCAGATATTAAACCCTGGGAAAAACTAGTGGAACGCGTGCGCAAACCAAAACCCTCGGTCAAAGTTGCGCTGGTTGGAAAGTATGTTGAATTACAAGATGCCTACATGTCTGTGCGTGAGGCACTGAAGCACGCTGCACTTGCCAATGACGTGGAAGTGGAGATCGGCTGGGTCCATTCGGCTGACTTGGAGAAAGACAAAGGCTGGGACATTATCCAAAACTCGGATGCGATCCTCGTCCCTGGCGGGTTTGGGTCACGCGGCATTGAAGGAAAAGTGCTGGCGGCACGTTATGCACGTGAACACAAAGTGCCATACCTGGGTTTATGTTTGGGCATGCAAACCATGTGCATTGACTTCGCGCGCGGTGTATTGAACCACGAAGACGCGAACTCCTCCGAGTTTGACCGCGGCACAGAATACCCGGTCATTGACTTGATGATCGATCAACGTTCCATCACCGATATGGGCGGCACCATGCGCCTTGGGCTTTATCCCTGTGAGTTACAGGAAGGCTCCAAAGCCGCGGCAGCCTACGGTGAGGCAAAAGTGAACGAACGTCATCGCCATCGCTTTGAGTTTAACAATGCTTACAAGGAAGATTTTGAAAAGGCTGGCATGGTCTTCTCGGGCATGTCACCTGACGGCAAGCTGGTTGAGATCGCCGAGATCAAGGACCATCCGTTCATGGTGGCGAGTCAGTTCCACCCTGAGTTTTTATCGCGCCCGATGAAGCCGCATCCACTGTTCGAGGGGTTTGTAAAGGCGGC
>CAZMQE010000339.1:0-2828 GCA_964568115.1 uncultured Anaerolinea sp. | reverse complement strand
GATCAAAACACGTTATCACGTGCTTTATCTGGAAGACAGAATATGTAAAAATCGCCCCGGCCGGGGCGATTTTTTTATTTGCGCAAAGTATTCAAAACATCGTCCAAACTGGGAGTCTCGGTTGAATCTTTGAAACCTGCCAGATGGTGATAGATTTCAGCAGCTGCTTCGTGGAATCCATTTGGTAGCCCTGCTTCTTGAAAAGTCGCTGCGATCTCGTGCATCTCGCCTTCGAACCTCCATGCTTTGGCGGTAACCCGAGTCGTTCTACGGTTTGCCTGTTCTGAGAAACTTGGATCGTCCATATTCCATTGTCCGTAAAGTTCATCGCGCACACCCAAGGATTCAGCGGTCGCGAGAATTGCCGCGAGCAGGGCGGTGGTCCCTTTGGAGTAGGCGGCATAGCACATCTTTAATGCGGACGCTTTGCCGATTTCATCTCCAATGATTTTCGTTTCGAGTGGTCCGCTTGTAAAGCAATCCGCGATTACTTTTACATCTTTTCCTGATAAATACAGCCAGGTCTCTTTTGGATTCCACGCAGGCCCGCCAATGATGCCTCCGTCAATGAAGTGGATGCCATTTGATTCCACCATTTGTCTAATCCTACTAGACCGTTGTGGCGAAATGGCATTTGCGTCGAGATAATAGCCTTTGAATCCCCGCTCAATCACAGATTTCGCGACATCTTCCGCTGAGTGAGGAGGACATACGCTGAAAATGATTTCACTGGTCTGACAAAGTTGAGATAATGAAACAATATCAACAAGATTATGTTTTTTTGCTCTCTGTCGGGTCTTGTCACTGCGATTGTCTGATACCCAGTAAACTTCGTGTCCACTTTTGATGGCGGATGCGGCGATTGAAACTCCCATTTCACCGGGATGTAGAATACCGATTTTCATCATGGTTACTCCTTGTTATTTGCGAGTATAGCATCTCTCACAAGGTAAAATATTCATTATGAATATAACCATTCTCACTTATGGTTCACGTGGTGATGTTCAGCCTTTTCTTCCGCTGTCCCTTGGATTGATGGCAAGAGGACATTCTGTGAAGCTGGCAGCTCCATCTCGATTTAAGGAGCTTGTCGAAGGTTACGGGATTCGGTTTGTCCCTTTGGCTGGCGACCCCGAAGATCTGAGTCGGCGCTTGAATGATGCGGGATTTAACTTTATAAAATTGGTTCGTGAGTTAATGGACCACGCTATAGAAATTGGGGCGGATGTCTTACGTCAAACTGAAGAAGCTTGCCAGGATGCTGACCTTATTGTTCACACGTTTACTCATGCAGTTGGCGCGCATACCCTTGCCCGCGAGATGAATATTCCTGACGTTCATATTCAAACCTTTCCGATGTTCACGCCCACCGGTGATTATCCCAATATTGCGTTGCCTGATTTGAAACTGCGAGCACTCAATCGCTTTACGCATCTTGCTTCGCAGAAAATATCATGGTGGACATCGATATTTGGATATGAACAAGTCCGTCGTCGTGCTGGACTCCCTAAGCGCAAACTTTATTTTCCGTTTGACAAAGATCCGCTTCGCCCTCCGACGCCGATCCTGTGTGCGTGGAGCCCGAGCCTTCTCCCACCCTCAAGCGACTGGCCATCGAATGTCCATGTTACTGGATTTTACTTTTTCGAATTAAATACTTCATATCAACCTCCCGTTGAATTAATAGACTTTTTGGATGCAGGCGATCCGCCAGTTTGTGTTTCGTTTGGAAGCATGGTTCATCGTAATGCAGAAAAGATTGATCATATTGTGCGCAGTGGACTTAAACAAACTGGTCAACGTGGTGTCATTCTTTCAGGGTGGGGGAGTGTAAAGCAGTCATCGTCAAAAGATCTATTTTATCTTGATGCTATTCCACACGATTGGTTGTTGCAGCGCTGTAAGATGATCATTCATCATGGAGGCGCAGGTACGACATCTGCTGGTCTACGTGCAGGCATTCCAAATATTGTTGTGCCGTTTATGGCTGATCAACCGTTTTGGGGTAAGCGAGTTTATGTAAATGGTGCAGGTCCAAAACCTATTTTTGTTAAGAGTCTATCTGTTGATAAATTGGCAGATGCTATTGTTGAAGCTGAATCAAAAACTATTCGTGAGCGTGCGCAAACTATCGGTCAGAACATACGAAGTGAAGAAGGCGTCGATCATGCGATTAGATTGATCGAATCTTGCTCATCCAATGCTGCGATTTTTTAAGGTTCAATTGTCTGATATCTATTGACAGAGTCAGCGAAACGCATATAATTGCCATTCGCTAGTCCATTACACGATCTTTGTCCCCCAGACAGATCATTGAAAACTGAGTAGCAAGTCTCCAGTCAGAGACCCAAGCCTGATGGTTTTGAAGTCTGACGAGCCGATGTCGAAAGACAATGACATCGGTATTTTCGTCTGTAAAAACCTTGACAGGCCAAGGTGGTACGAGTAAAATCCGTCCGCTTTGTTACCCGAACTTTAACAATTGAACAGTGATAGGAAGCAACAACTCTGTCGATTCAGTAAAAAATCCATATAAACTACACTCGCAAGAGTGAAAAAATTTTTGTGGAGAGTTTGATCCTGGCTCAGGATGAACGCTGGCGGCGTGCCTAATACATGCAAGTCGAACGAGGTGCTTTTGTAGCAATACGAGAGTATCCTAGTGGCGAACGGGTGAGTAACGCGTTGGTGACCTACCCCAAAGTGTGGGATAACAGTCCGAAAGGATTGCTAATACCGCATGTGGTCTTCGGATTTAGAAACTGATGACTAAAGGAGCAATTCGCTTTGGGAGGGACCTGCGTCCCATCAGCTAGTTGGTGAGGTAA
>CAZMQE010000338.1:0-2835 GCA_964568115.1 uncultured Anaerolinea sp. | reverse complement strand
CAAACCCAGCCAAACCATGGATGGATAATCCTCTTGCCTCCCCTGAGATGCAAAAAAAGCGTTATGACGCCGCTATGGAATTCTTGAATGCGTTTCAAGAAAAGATGCCGCTTGTAAACGGAAAGCCCCATCCCGGAACAGTTTTTGCCATAGTAGCCCGCCTGGCAGGGACCAACCTGTTCAGGGCAGTGAACGGGAACAAAGAGTTTCAGCCCGGGACAGTCGTCCTCTCAGAAGAGATCAATCAGGCATATCCGCAACTGCTCAACCTGTTCGCTCTTTATTGCAAACAAAACGGGGTGGATGTTATGTCCAGGTCGCTGGTTTCAACCTTCCCTGAAAATGACAAGCCGCTCATGACAGTGGAACAGGTTTTTCAGGAATACCAGGACCTGTACCATGCGATCATGAAAAAACATGGCTTGGATCATCTCGAATCCGCACGGGCTGGCATGGTGGTATGCTCCATCATCTTTACATACCATTGCATACGCTCCAAAGATATTGACCCCAATGTCGCAACCGGCATTGTTGCCATGGGCGTAGTGGAGGGAGCGAAGACGGCGCCTGCGCCGCTAAAATCTGACAGCGCAACCGCTGCGGGTAATTCTTTACAAAAAGACCAGATTGCCGCCATATTAAAAAGCGTTGTAACAAGCTCTGTCAGCGGCTCCGGCACAAGGCTCGTCTTGGGCGAGGCAATGGATGCCATGCAAGAAGCATCTTCAAATGGCGGAAAATATATTTTGGTTCATCCGGCTGTAGCAGCCCAACTCCAACAACAGGGCATTGACCCATACTATGTCTATCAAACGGCAATGAACATTGAAATTAAATTGAAAATTGCCCGCATCGATTTTGTAAAGGCAGATGTGGATGGACTTTTCGATCAATGGCGCGGGAAACCTGAGAAGCAAATGCCCATCCCGGCACGGTTGGTCTTATGGTTGAAAAATAATGCTGCGTCAAATGGCTACGAACAACGTGGAAATAGCTGGGTTTTGAAATAGACAGCTTCGGGGCAAATATCGAATACGAATGAAGTAGCTTTTGCAAGGGCGATTCAGCGAGTCGCCCATTTTTATCCCAATCCCCTGCCCTTGGGCATTTGCGAAATGCGCCAGTATGGAATTGCCCTGAAAATGCCAAAGACAGCAAAGCGCAGGAATGTCCTCGCAATGACATAACTGCAATAAAAGAGACAGTGCACTTCGCAAAAGTGACTGTCTCTTTTTACATCTCAGCGTCACAAAAAATTGATATTGGGTTTCAAATAGTGTACACTATCACTAAATATCCGATGTTTAAATTTACTGTTATTGCTGTAACTCTATTCATCACCACAGCTGTAAACTTCATTGCCACAGTAGTCAGCTGGTATAGGCTGAAAGGGAAACGCGGTTACTATTTTGCGATCGGAATGACGGGGGTCACCTTTTGGACTCTGGTATCCGGACTCGATTATGCAGCTGTTTCAATCCCGTGGAAAGTCTTTTTTGCTCAATGGGAATATATCGGCTACCACATTGCCCTTGTATTCTTTCTAATGTTTATCCTGTCTTATGCCGGATATGAAGAGTTGTTGGGGAAACAGCTGATCAAGATCTTGTTATGGCTTGTGCCAATTTCCAATATACTCCTGGCTTGGACCAATGACTGGCACGGGTGGTTGTGGAGCGGGTTTGTCAGAAGTGAATTCGGTGATAACACACTTATCTTTAGGCATGGACCAGGTTTTTTATGGGTGGCTGGCACTGGGTATGTACTGATAGCGAGCATTGTCCTGGTTTCGTGGCTGGCAGCGCGGCGTGGTTCTGAATATTCGCGCCGCCAGGGACGGTTATTGTTTTTTGCGAGCCTGTTGCCCCTGGTTGGTAATCTTTTCTACCAGTTTCAACCGCTTAAATTCGATGGCGTGGATTGGTCGAGTATCCTGTTTTCCATCTCAAGCCTTTTGTTTCTCTGGGCTTTATATGGCACGAGCTTATTGGATCTTGTACCGATCGCCCGCGAGAAGTTGATCGATAGTTTGAGTGATGGCATGATCGTGCTTGATCTGCAAGGTCGCATCGTTGACATTAATCAGTCTGCTGCTCAAATGATCGGCTCTTTGCCTCAACAATTGGTTGGCAGGAAGCTGGAAGATTTTTTAGCCTTTGCCAAAGCTCTTTCAGAACAGCCGCCTGAACAGGAAATTAGAACCGAGTTGGAGGTTGGGAGTTCAGAGAAGCGTTATTTTGATGTGCTGCTCTCACCCTTATTCGAAGGTCAAGTTACAGTGGTTGGGCATCTTATTATTTTTCGTAACGTGACCAGCCGTAAACAAAATGAACTTCGTCTTTTGCAGCTCACGCAGGCGGTTGAGCAAAGCCCTGCCTCCGTTGTCATCACAGATGTGGGTGGCAACATCACTTATGTCAATCCTCAATTCACAAGACTGACCGGTTATACCCTTGATGAGATCATCGGGAAAAACCCAAAAATTCTCAAGTCTGGGCAAACGCCAGTGGAAGTATATCGGGAACTATGGAGTACCATCAAATCTGGAAAAACCTGGACAGGCGAAATTCTGAACAGGAAGAAGAACGGGGAACTATACTGGCAGCGCGGCATCATTGCTCCCGTTTTGGATCATGACGGGCGCATACTCAATTTCATTGCAGTGAAGGAGGATGTCACTGAGCGCAAACATGCCCAGGACGAATTGCAAAGACTCGCCAGAACCGATCCCTTGACCGGGCTATTCAATCGCCGTCATTTTTTCGAGGTTGCCGAAAAAGAGTTTAATAAATCGGTCCGCTATAACAGACCCCTATCTGTGATCCTTTTTGATAT
>CAZMQE010000337.1:0-2839 GCA_964568115.1 uncultured Anaerolinea sp. | reverse complement strand
TTTAGACCAAAGCGCAGTTCAAGAACTTCGCGTTCACGGTCAGTAAGGAATGTGAGTGCATCCTGCATTTGCTCACGCAACATTTGGCGTGAAGCGGAATCGAGCGGCGAGGGTGCATCTTCGTCTTCGATGAAATCACCCAGTGAACTGGAGTCTTCATCCCCCACCGGTCCATCGATCGAGACCGGCTCTTCGGCAGAACGCAAGACGCGGTTAATTTTTTGAGTGGCTGTATCGAGTCTGTTTTGCAATTCGGGTGGAAGTGGTTGTGCTTCGGCATGCGCACGCAGAATGGCTTGCACATCTGAGGCAGGCAGATAGCCAACCTCCAACGCAAGTTCTTCCGTGTTTGGGTCACGCCCCAGTTCTTGCGTGAGAGTGCGCTGCGCGCGCAAGATGCGCGAGATCGATTCGAACAAATGCACCGGAATGCGGATCGTGCGTGCCTGTTCGGCGATCGAACGGTTGATGGACTGTCTGATCCACCATGTGGCATAGGTGCTGAATTTAAATCCGCGGCGTGGATCGAATTTCCCCACCGCGCGTAACAGTCCCAGATTGCCTTCCTGGATCAGATCGAGGAAGTTGATGCCGCGCCCGAGATAACGCTTGGCAACGCTGACCACCAACCGCAAGTTCGCGCGGATCAAGGCCTGGTTCGCATCCTTGGCGCGGATTTGGGCGGCGTTGGTTTCAGCGAGCAGATTCTCATCAGCGACCAGATTGTGATATAGCGTATTCTGGGTGGGCAATGTATTTTCGTGATGGCTCAAATGTTTCAGCAACCAGTCAGCATATTCGGACGGAAGCAGATATAGGCTGAGAAAGACGCGATAGGCTTTGAATGCGATCCCGTTCCAGAGTTCGTCGGTCCCCCATTTGCCGTTGTCCAGATATGCCCGCAGATAGGAAGGCGTATCCGATTGCCAGCCGGAGTGCAGGGCTTGCGCCTCGGCGAGCATTTGGCTGAGGCTGGGCGGCAAGTGATGGAAACGCTCGGCATCTTCGAGCAGGCGTTCCCACGAGGTGAGCATTTCAGTCAACAGGGCGTGATAGATCGCGCAGGCTTGAGAGAGACCTTTGCGCAGCGGACGGCGCTGGAGCATGCCCACCCAACGATCGGCTTCGATCATGGTGGCGAGCCGGAACTCGCTATCAGAATCGAGCAATTTGACTGCACCGATCTCGCGCAGGTACAACCGCACCGGATCTTCGGATAGCTCGGAGGCGACATGGGCATTTTTAATTTCAAGTAGATCATCATCCAGATTTTCATCTGCTTGTTGAACAAGGACACTCAAGTCCGGGTCACCCACTTCATCGTCCAACATGGCTTCATTAACGACGCCGTTGGTTTCTTCCAGCATATCATCCGCATCATCGACCGGTGAATCTGAAAAAGGCATCGCTTCATGCGTATGCTGTGTAGGTTCGCCCTGTTCCTCTTCAGATGCCGGTCGTGTCTTTTTCTCGGTCATGATCCCTTCTATTACCAGACGTCACCGTGTTTGAATTGTTACTGTATTATATTACTCCAGGCGCTTCTGCGACATCTTGCGATGCGCCTGATCCAAATCCCTCAACAACCGTGTATGCTGTAACACCACATCCTGATAAAAGGAGGCGCGGGTATCATCGCTGTGCTGCGCTTCCTCCTGCAAAAAACGTAACTGATTCAGATTCTCGCCCGCCGCCACCCGACGCAGTTTGATGACTCCGCGCAGTAACTCCTCGAGCAGTTTCTCATCCATTAAATCCAGCTTCTCGGTTTGGGAATGCAATTCGCGTGAAAGGTTTTGCAAAGATTCAGGCAAGGCATCCACCACAAACTCGTGATGCTCGGTCTTATCCTGCTCCACTGATTCACGGATGAACCCGAACAGGATCTTATGGTCGGTGTATTCAAAATCCTGCGCATCCAGCGCAAGCAAACCAAACTCTTGCAGCGAACGATCCAGCCGATATAACAACTCTGGCTTTCTGAACAACACGCCGATGACATACGCCTCGACCAATTTACTGGACGAGACCGACACGGTGACTTTGACCGACTCTTTCACCGGCGCTTTGTCGGTGACCCGCGGGCGCCTCACCTTCGGACCCTGAGCCTGCGTGCCGATCAACACGCGTTCATCCACCCGCAACATTCTCGAAAGCGCCTGCCGGTAGGTATCACGCTCCAACGGATTCGGCAGGTCTTCGATCAACGGCAGCACTTGATTCGCGATCTGATCCTTGATCTTTGGGTCGTTGAGATTTTGTCCGGCGGCGAGCGTATCCATCACATGCGTGACGATGGGCTTGGCATTCTCAATAAGTCGTGCCCATTCACCTCTATCGCGCGCCACGATCTCATCGGGATCGAGATCATCAGGCATGGATGCCACGCGCAAGTCCGCTTGTAAACGCGCCTCATTGCGGAGCAATCCGCGCGCATCGAAGCCAAGCTCGCCTTCACGATCCATCGCGGAGCGAGCGGCATCAAGTCCGCGCAGCACGGCTTTTTGACCGGCGGTATCCGGGTCGAGCGCAAGGACAATTCGCCTTGTGAACTTCTTAAGCAAACGCATCTGGTCTTCGGTCAAGGCTGTGCCCATCGGCGAGACCACGTTCTCGTAGCCCGCCTGATGCAAGGCAATGACATCGAGATAACCTTCCACGATCACAGCCTGGTCGGCGGTGCGGATCGGTTTACGCGCCCGGTCGAGCCCATAGAGCAGATGTCCCTTTGTAAAGATCGGGGTTTCCGGTGAATTCAAGAATTTGGGGACGTCGTTTGGGTCAACGATGCGCGCACCGAAGCCAGCCATGCGTCCCTGCTCATCGCGGATGGGGATCA
>CAZMQE010000336.1:1614-2848 GCA_964568115.1 uncultured Anaerolinea sp. | reverse complement strand
GAGACCCTGGGCTTTTGCCACGCTGACGAATCCCCCGCGGATGTTACGATCGAGCGTGAGTGGCAAAAGGATGGCTTGATCGGGCAGGAAGTTTCATGGTCGGTGGGGTTTGGTCCGCGCACCCATGCCTATGTGTTCAAAACAGCGGATGCAAAAGGATCATTACCGGGAATCGTTGCCTTGCATGATCACAGTGACTTTAAGTTTTATGGCAAAGAAAAGATCGCTGATGGACCGGATGAAACTTTACCGCTCCTGAATGAGTTTCGCAAAATCCCTTACGGCGGACGGGCGTACGTCAATGCCCTGGCGCGTGAGGGCTTTGTAGTGTTGGTGCATGATGTGTTTTTGTGGGGCAGTCGTCGTTTTCCGTATGAGACGATGCTCGAAATGATGGGGAATAAAACATCTGCCAGATTGGAAGCAACTCCAGATGAAGTCGAGCGCTACAACACAGCTGCCTATTTCCACGAGCATTGGGTTTCAAAATACTGCAACATCCTTGGCACCAGCATGGCAGGCGTGGTTGCTTACGAGGATCGGATCGCGTTGAATTATTTGCTCTCCCGCCCGGATGTGGACACACAAAAAGTTGGGTGCATCGGTTTATCGGGCGGCGGGAATCGCGCGGCTTTATTGAGCGCCACTCATGACAGCATTCAGGCTTCCGTCATTGTCGGATTGATGACCACCTACGAAGCCTTGCTGGATCACAATATGTCCCATACCTGGATGTTGTTCCCCTTCGGCTGGGCACGCCATGGCGATTGGCCCGATATCGCGGCGTGCCGCGCGCCGTTGCCGTTGCTGGTTCAATATGACCTGCAGGATTATTTGTTCACAGAGATAGGGATGAAAGCTGCACATGCGCGTCTGCAAAGTCATTATGAAAGTGTTGGGAAGCCCGAGGCATATACCGGACAGTTCTATCCCGGCACACATAAATTTGATCTCGATATGCAAGCCGCTGCATTTGATTGGCTAAAGAAACAATTGAAAACATAGCCATTTCGTCATTGCTTTTGACCTGAACATCTTTGCTATAATCGCTTCAACAGGAGCATTGCTGCATGATCTATCAACCCACCCTCGAATCGGTCAAGACCCATCCCATGCCAAACTGGTACAACGATGCCAAGTTTGGCATTTTTATTCATTGGGGCATTTACAGCGTCCCGGCGTATGCACCGCATGGCGAACTCACCGCAGAGAAATTGATCAAAGGCGAATTGGG
>CAZMQE010000336.1:0-1514 GCA_964568115.1 uncultured Anaerolinea sp. | reverse complement strand
TCAGGCGGTCAATGCGCAAGGCATGAAGATGGGCTTTTATTATTCCAGTCTGCTCGATTGGAGTTTTACCAAAACGCCCATCAACTCGCTTGCTGAACTCATCGCATCGAGCGATACCAGTCGCGAATATCTCGCGTATATCGAGAATCATTGGCGTGAACTTATGGAACGCTACGACCCATGGATCCTGTGGAGCGATATCGGTTATCCGCCCGGTTTTGAGCTTCCCAAACTGTTTGCTGATTTTTACAATCGCAAACCCGAAGGCGTGGTCAATGACCGCTGGATGCAATTGCCGAAATTCTTCTTCAATAAAGTTGGGCGCTTCATTCTTACTCAAATGATCAAACGCATGGGGCAGGGTGAGCTGAAAGTTCCGCACAGCGATTTCGTCACGCCTGAATATGCCACGCTCGATCACATCACGCCGCACAAATGGGAAACCTGTCGCGGCATTGGCAACTCGTTCGGTTACAACCAATTCGAAGATGCAAAAGATTATCAAAAAGCGGATGACTTGATTCGGCTGCTGGCGGATATCGTCAGCAAGAATGGAAATTTATTACTGAACGTGGGACCGCGTGCCGACGGTTCGCTCCACCCACAGCAGGTGGAGGCGCTCGAGGGAATGGGTGACTGGCTGAAAGCGAACGGCGAGTCCATTTACGGCACGCGTCCGTGGATTCGGTTCAGCGATTCAAGTGAGAATGGCGCTGAGGTGCGCTACACATCCAAAGGCGAGACGCTCTATGCCATTGTGACAAAACTGCCTGCAGATGGAATCGTCGCTTTGCCGTTGGAGGCTGATGGCAGTGTCACACTGCTCGAAACGGGAGCAAGCCTGAAGGTAGAAAGAATCGGAGAACGGATGAAGGTTATGCTTCCGGTTGATTCAAAAATCCCAGTGTTGAAAATCCAAAAATAGGGAGGCGCTATGCTCAAAGGAATCCCGAATGTGATCTCGCCCGAGCTGCTGAAAATTTTGATGGAGATGGGGCACGGCGATGAGTTGGTGATCGCTGATGGAAATTTTCCGGCGGCGAGTGTGGCACAACGCTTGGTGCGCGCTGATGGCTTGGGTGGTGTGATGATGCTGGATGCAATTTTGAAATTGATGCCGCTTGATCAATATGTGCCCGCACCGGTGGCGTTGATGGCGGTGGTGGCTGGTGATACGGTGAAGCCTGTGATCTGGGATGAGTATCGTGCGATCATCGCACAGCATGAACCGGCATTCACGGATTTTGAGTTGGTGGAACGATTTGCTTTCTACGAACGCGCGAAGAAAGCGTATGCCGTGTTGGCGACCAGTGAAGCAGCACAATATGCCAATGTGATTTTGAAAAAGGGTGTTATCAGGTGATCGTTTCACAAAAAGATTAGCGCAGATTGGCGAAGATTAGCGGACAATTTTGATAAATAATGCGGAGGCAGGATTTGACAAAGAAAGTTTTCGTCAGCGGATGTTTTGACATGCTGCACAGCGGGCATGTGGCGTTTTTTCGTGAAGCGGC
>CAZMQE010000335.1:0-2879 GCA_964568115.1 uncultured Anaerolinea sp. | reverse complement strand
GAGTATGCCCGTCTTGACGCGGGTGGTCATATCTATCTCGATTACACCGGCGGCGGCTTATATGCCGAGTCGCAGCTGCGTCGGCACAGTAAACTTTTGGCAGAGCATGTCTTTGGCAACCCGCATTCGAGCAATCCCACGTCACAAGCGGCGACGCGTCTCGTTGAGCATGCCCGCGAATATGTGTTGAAATTTTTCAATGCTGATCCCAATGAGTACCTTGCCATCTTCACGAACAATGCCAGCGGTGCATTGAAACTGATCGGCGAATCGTATCCGTTTTCAAATGGGCGTTATCTTTTGACGTTTGATAATCACAACTCAGTGAATGGGATCCGTGAATTCGCACATGCGCGCGGTGCCAATGTGACGTACATCCCGGTCGCGTTACCGGATATGCGTGTGGACGCTTCACAACTCAGCAGTGAACTGTCTCAGCCTTCGAAAAGCGGACACAATCTTTTTGCCTTTCCCGCGCAATCGAACTTCTCGTCCGTTAAACATCCGCTCGAATGGATCGAGGAAGCACATCAACATGGCTGGGATGTCATTCTTGATGCGGCGGCTTTCGTCCCGACCAGCTATCTGGATTTGAGTAAGTTCAAGCCAGACTTTGTTCCCGTTTCATTTTACAAAATGTTTGGTTATCCAACTGGACTCGGCGTTCTAATCGCCCGCAAAGAGGCGTTGGCTAAATTGCATCGTCCGTGGTTTGCAGGTGGCACGATTACAGTAGCATCTGTGCAAGGTGATAAATATTACATGGCAGATGGTGCTTCGGCGTTTGAGGACGGGACGATTGATTATTTGAACATCCCCGCCGTTGAAATTGGACTCAAGCATATTGAGTCGATCGGCTATGATGTGATCCATGAACGCGTCCATGCGTTGACTGGCTGGTTGTTGAGCAATCTAACTCAGTTGAAACACAGCAACGGGGTGCCGTTGGTTCGGGTCTACGGACCAACCTCCGGCGAGGATAGAGGCGGAGCAGTCACCGTCAATTTTTATGATAAAGATGATAAGGCTTTTGATCATCGTTATATAGAAGAGCAAGCGAACCAGGTTAATATATCCTTGCGCACGGGCTGCTTCTGTAATCCAGGCGCGGGAGAAGTAGCGCTCCAGATTTCCCGCGTGGAATTGGATGTTTGTTTTACCCAGCCCACGCACGAAGAGCGCCTCTCGATCGATGACTTCCGCAAGTGCATTGATGGAAAATCCAGCGGGGCTGTGCGCATTTCAGTGGGTATGGTCACGAATTTCAAGGATGTGCAGGGCTTTTTAGCCTTTGCGAAGGGTTTATTGACCTAAAACCCCCGATTCGAACTAGAATCAAATGCATTCTGCTTGACTCTCTCCTTATTCTGCGTATAATTCACCTGTTGGATGAATACAACGAGTTCCACATCGCAAGCGCTTTAGAGAAAACTCTAAAAGCGTTTGCTTTTGTTTGTCTCTAGTGTAAACAATGTCCTGTTTTGTGCAGGGACTAACTCGTAGTGAATAATTTTTTTCTTTTGAAGGAGAGGATCCAGTGGAAACCAAGGGACTGACCGCACTCCGTATCAGTTTGGCATCACCTCAGACCATCATGTCCTGGTCGTATGGGGAAGTGCTCAAACCGGAAACCATCAATTACCGCCGCTTACGACCTGAAAAGGATGGCCTATTTTGTGAAGCCATTTTTGGACCCCAGCGTGACTGGCAATGCTATTGTGGTAAATACAAGAACCCCCGTTATAAAGGCATCGTCTGTGATAAATGTGGTGTGGAAGTAACCCGCGCTGCAGTGCGCCGTGAACGCATGGGACACATCAACCTTGCGACACCGGTTGCGCATATTTGGTATACACGCCGCATCCCGTCTTATTTGGGCATGCTGCTTGATATCTCGCGCCGCAACCTTGACCGCGTGCTTTACTTCGCGCAGTACATCGTTACTTACGTAGACGAAGAAGCCCGCAACAAAGCCCTCAAACGTATCGAGGATGAAATCTCAGTCTCCGAGCGCGAACAAGCAACTGAGATCAACTCCAAGATCGCCGAAGTCAAAACCAAACGCGATCATACCATCACCGATATCAATCAGAAACGCGCCAGCCTTGAGCAAGGCTATGACGAAGTCATCGCTGAAAAGCTTGACCCGGTTATTAAAGAAGGTCAGAAACTTGAGAAGCTGCTTCAAGGTCAAATGGGCGAAGGTGCCAAAAAAGCCGTTGTCTTTGAATTGACCGGTGAAAAGATTCTTGATGCTGGTGATAAAGTTGCTGCCAAGCACCTGACCCAGGTCCAGAAGATCGTTCAGAAGCATATTGAAACCGTTGAAGGCGAATTAAAAGATCAGCGCGCCAAGGAACTGGAAGAACTCAAGATGGAAGCTGGCCGCGTCAAAGCAGATGCGGATATGAAGATGGAAGCCCTGCGCTCTCAATTGGAGAGTCAGGCGACCGTTTCATCCAACAACACCTCACGCCAACGTGATGAATTGTTGGAACTGCGCCCCTTTACCTTTATTAGCGAAATCCGCTATCGCGAGCTCAAGCAGCGCTGGGGACAAGTCTTCCGCGCCGATATGGGTGCCGAAGCGTTCTACGATATTCTCGAGCGTCTCGACCTCGATAAACTCTCTGAAGAACTCTGGCACGAAGTGAAGACCACCAAGTCCAAGCAGAAGCGCAAGAAAGCCACCACCCGCTTGAAGGTTGTGGAAGCGTTCCGCCGTTCTGGCAACCGTCCCGAATGGATGATCCTCACGATCCTGCCTGTCATTCCTCCAGACCTGCGCCCGATGGTGCAATTCGATGGTGGACGATTTGCAACATCCGATCTCAACGATCTCTATCGCCGCGTGATCAACCGCAACAACCGCTTGAAGA
>CAZMQE010000334.1:0-2891 GCA_964568115.1 uncultured Anaerolinea sp. | reverse complement strand
CAGTGAAGATCGTTTTAATTTCGCCTGTCGTTAGATCCAGCGTGCAAATCTTGGAGGTAAACGTATCACCCTCTGAAGAGACGGTGCTATACACGAGTCGCCCGCTCAAATTCAAGTCAGCCCATGTGACCGGAACGGTGGTGCTTTTCGGATTCAGCGTGGGCATGATCTCGGGCTGTACCGTTCCAACAACCAGGGGCGCACTGACAGGCTGAACAACATCCACGACACAGCCAAACAGACTGGCAATAAAGATTCCACAGAACAAGGCAGTACTTAATTTTTTCATATCCTATTTATTTAGGCGCCAGGGTACGGATAAAGTTCACGAGATGCCAGCGATCTGTATCAGAGAGGGTGGTCTTGAACTGCGGCATTTGCGACCCGGGGAAACCATTCGTGATCCATTCAAAGAGTTGCGCGTCGGTATGCACGCCAGGAATGGCGTGTTGGGTCAAGTCTGCTGGACGCGGGTTCATCGTGAGTCCTATTGGACCATCACCCTTCCCAGATACACCATGACAGGGAACACAATTGACAGCGAACAGAGCACTCCCGGCGGCGATCGATTCGCGATTGGCAGGGATTGGGTTGACCTGTGTGTTTTCCATGACTGGCGGACGCATCATGACGAGGATGCCAGAGATAAGCGTCAGAATCACTAACGGGATTCCCAGCCCAAACCGAATCCCTTTGTTTGCTTGACTCGAGAATGTTATCAGGGTTACCAAAAGCCCAATGGTTAGAATCAGACCTCCGGCTTGAGTTGAAGCGGATCTGTCCCCAGAGCCAGGCTTTTGAAGTGGAACATCAAAATTGGCGAATACATCAAATTTGTTCTCGCGTCGCACAACTGCCTGTACCTGCCATTGATCTGGAAAACTTAGATTACTGCCCTTCGCCATGAACATGCCCGTCCCATCCCCGACGAGTTGCAGCTCAGAGGGTGGAACGTTGGCACGCGTAGAAGTAAAGCGCAGTAACACAGCTTTGGCAGTATGCAGAGCTTGCCCATCGGGCTCAACCATGACCAGCATGAAAACATTCTCCCCCACCCGGGCGGGATTGATGTTTATTTTTATTTTGAGATCGTCAGCTTGTTGATCGGCTGTGAAAACGGTGTTCGGCAAAATCGTTTTCGCCGGGGGAATATACGTGAGAAAACTAACGCTCGCCAATAGCAAGCCCATCAGCGCAAGTTCAACGATCAAAATCCTGCCAAACGTTGTCACCAGAGTGGCGTTGCCAGTGCCTTGGAGACGCTCACGATGCAAACGTGGCGAAATGATCAATAGGTTGATTGCAGCGATCAAAAGCAAACCAGCAACAAAACCCTGTTTGACAAGCAGCACATGCCCGTATAGGGTCGTCCATAATGCTGACCAGGTACCCACTCTCAAGCCAGCCGCGTACAACCCCGTGATGCCGATCAATGCAACAGCGATCATGGCATGGACAGAAAAACGCCGCGTGAGCAGCGAAATTAAACGAGTCTGTAACGGCTCCGCCGTTTGCTGCAAATGGCGGATGCCCGTGTAGAAATAAACTACACCGCCCAGCCAAAACGCCATGCCAATCAAATGAATCCAATCAGCAAGGATGGGCAGGAGCGGTTTGGTCTCTGCGGCGGCGTGGCTGGTCAATGTAATTGTCAATAATAGAGAAAGAAATAAGGCAAAACTAAACCACTCAGTAAAACGCGTGGCACGGCGGCTTGCCAACCACACGGCAAATAACGCTACAGCCAACCGCACCAGCCAGATCAATCCCAAACGCGATTCAATGAGAACGCGCCCTACGGCTTGATCCCACGGAAACGATAATTCCCGGCTGGTGGTTTGCCCTGCCTGGGCTAATATACCGATGGCGATGGAAAGCAACACACCGGTCAATGCCATGCGATACAGTGTTTGCCATACAGCCGGTTTTACAACTTCATTTTGATGAGATCGCAAAGCCGGTCCCCAGACCAACGCGCTAAATAATCTTTGTCCAGCCAGCAACGCCAGGGCTGCCAACATAACAAATTTGGCGAACAAGGCACTGAAAGGCAAACGCGCGCTTGAGCTTTGCTGGATCGCCTGGACTGCACTGGCATTGGCATTCCCCACCGCAAAGGGATATGAACCCACAGTCTGGTGTCCGTCTGCCGCTGAAACAACTTTCCACGTAACGGTATACACGCCATCAGACAACGAACGCAAAGAGACGGTCATGCGAGTTGCATCAGAAGGATCAACCCGCACATCGCCCGCATCCACCACGATACCGTTTGAGTCAAGCACCGAAATTGAACATAGATTTGCTTCAAGCGGTTCACTGAAAAACAGCTCCACTTGTACAGGCGGTGAGGCTAATACGGCATTCGTTTGTGGGTTGGATCGCAAAAGGATCGCATGCGCCAGGGCGGGTACTACTGTCCAACCACTGTATAGCAAGACGATAGCAATTACCCAGACTATGCGACGATTGATCTTCACAGAAATTTCTTTGGATGTTTAACGCATCGAGGCTTTGCGTAGGGCTGTTACGCCAACCCCGACCCCGATCAACGCGATGAACATGCTTAACCAATTCAGCCAATCGGCATTTGAAGTTTGCTGAGCTCCATCAACTGCCGGGAATTGGATGACTGTAGCTGGCTGTACTTCTTCAGGCTCCACATCCGCTTTCACGTCGGTATCACCCAATTTGCCACCTAAAGTTATTGTATATTGCCCAGGGATGGTGGGCAGAATTGGCGCAACAAATTGACCCGGAGTATCCTCGCCCAAAGGCTGGAGCGTCAGTGTCTTGCTTTGCCCGCCATAGGAAATTATGACCGTTAAGGCTGCTACATCTTCTACTGGCTGCGCTTCACCGCTGCTCATATCCATCACATTGACAACGAT
>CAZMQE010000333.1:0-2895 GCA_964568115.1 uncultured Anaerolinea sp. | reverse complement strand
AAGAATTATCCAAATCTGACAATTTCCGCCAATCCACGCTTGACATTGTTACCCGCGCCATCGAAGCAGAAAACGCCCATCACCTCAACGCCATCGAGGACATGATCAATCGCACCGAAGAAGCCTTTGAAGCGCAAGTCGCCTCCCGCATGGATTCAGTGGACGCCTACTTCGACGGCTTACGTGATATGGAAGAAACGCCGCGCCCGCAAAAGATGCTTGAAGAGGTCAATGCGCTCACAGGCGTGCCGGTAAAATTAACCAACGAGCAACTCCGCACGTTCGGAGAAGATGACGTTGAATCCAAGGAATTGATCAAGAACCTCGTCACCGGTCAATTGACCGGGTTATATGCCTCACGTTTGATCCAATCGATTCAAAACCGCATTGGCGAAGCGCTTGGCGATAAGTTCGAAGTCAAAAGTTGGGACGATGCCGCTGACCAGATCCAGGATGTGGCTCACAAAGCCATGGAACGCCGCCGTGAACGCCTGATCGGTGAGAACGGTCAGGTTGCGAATGACATTGACGGCTTGATGCCATCAGAGCTGAACGACACCACCAAATTCCAATTATTACTATCGCTCTCACAGGGCGCGCGCACGGTCTTCGATCAAAAGACACATCGCCAGGTCAAGCAGGTCTTTAATCGCTTTGGCTACATCTTCCTCATCGCGCAATTGCTGGATGGCTACGATGCCGAACAGCTCACCGAAGAAGTCTTGGATCATCTCGAAAAAGCAGACGAAGCTTTGCGATTGGCAATTGGCAAAAGTGAATTCAACCGGCTTTCGGCGAATGCTGCGCGCGTGGCTGATTTTGGTCCGGCAGCGCAAACAGCTTTCGGGGGCGAAAAATTAAATGACGCCGTGGCAAGCCTCAGTGAGTCCGACCGCGAGGCGTTGGTTGAGTCGATCGGAAAATATATCCTGAATGAAGTCCGCCGTCAGTTGTTGCTGGGCGCCACATCCGAATTATGGGTTGAGTATCTCACCCGTATCGAAGCCTTAAGGGTTTCGATAGGTTTGGAGGCTTACGCACAACGCGACCCGCTGGTACAATACAAGACAAGAGCGTCCGAGATGTTTCAGCAATTGATGGAAGACATTCGCGGACTGGTGGTCAGCCGTGCATTTGCAGCCCAACGCAGATCAGTGGAGATCACACCCGTGGAAACCGGCGATGCGCCCGAAGTAACGCAGAACAATACTGCGGATGAAAACGAAAAAAAGAAGAAACGCAGGCGACACTAACCAAACTTAGAAGTATGACAGAACGAGTCACCGCTTCGCTCAACACTTATCGTGCCCTCCCAAAGGTGGAATTACACCGCCATTTGGAGGGCTCGTTGCGTTTGGATACCATGGTAGAGATCGCCCGCGAACACGGCATCGAAATTCCTGAGGATGTATTGCGGTTAAGTACGCTGGTGCAGGTACAGGAACAGGATAAATTCACCTTCCAGAATTTTCTTTCCAAATTTAATACACTGCGGTTGTTCTATCGTTCACCCGATGTGATCCATCGCATCACGCGCGAAGCCATCGAAGATGCCGCCAGAGATAATGTGAAGTATATGGAACTGCGTTTCACCCCTGTGGCGCTCAGCCGCGCGGAACGTTTCCCCCTCCATGATGTGATCGATTGGGTCATGGCGAGTGCCATGGAAGCTGCACAGAAATATGGTGTAGTCGTGAAGTTGATCGCCTCGGTCAACCGTCACGAAAGCCCGGACCTGGCTGAACAGGTCGCCTGGCTCGCCGCGGAACACATCAACGATGGGATCGTGGCACTTGATCTGGCTGGCAACGAAGCTGAGTTCAAATCTGAGCCATTCTACGGAATCTTCAAAGAAGCCAAGCAAGCCGGTTTGCATGTGACCATCCATGCGGGCGAATGGGGTCCTGCGATCCATGTAAAAGAAGCCATTGAAGACCTGGCTGCAGAACGAATTGGTCACGGTGTGCGCGTGCTCGAAGATAAAAATATTACCGCGCTGGCAAAAGAACGCGGCACGGCGTTTGAAGTATGCATCACCAGCAACTACCAAAGCGGAGTTGTTGCCGCACTCGATGCCCACCCTCTGATGAACATGCTAAGCGCTGGAATTAACGCCACGATCAATACCGATGATCCCAGCATTTCTCGAATCACACTCAGCCATGAATATTATGTTGCCTGTGAAGATCTGCAAATGCCGCAAACTATTTTGAAGGAACGGATCGTTGCTGCGGCACAGGCTGGTTTTTTACCGGATGCTGAAAAAGAAAAAGTTGTGAAGCAACTCAAGCAAGATCTAAAAGTATAAATAGCACCACACCGGCAAGGATAGCAAAGGCGCTCCTTTATGTTCTTCGCAAGTTTGTGGTGTGAGTATGTAATAACGACTTAGGTCGTTACTACGAAATTTCACACGCCAAAGGAGTACCTCATGAAAGACCTATTCAATTCACGTGACGTATTAAAAGTTGGGAATCAGGAGTACGTCATCTACCGTTTGGACGCGCTCGAGAAAGCGGGTCTGACTCAGCTCAAGCGGCTGCCGTTTTCGATCCGCATCGTGCTCGAAGCTGCGCTGCGTCAATGCAACGACAAAGAGATCACCCAGAACGACGTCAAGAACATTGCCGCCTGGACCGCCAAAGGCAACCGCCCCGGCATTCCATTTTTGCCCGCCCGCGTGGTGATGCAGGATTTCACCGGCGTTCCCGCCGTGGTGGATCTCGCTGCGATGCGCTCGGCCGTTGCCAAACTCGGCGGCGACCCCAAGAAGATCAATCCGCTCGTGCCGGTTGACCTGGTCATTGACCACTCGGTGCAGGTGGATTTCTTCGCCACCGCCGATGCGCTCAACCGCAACACCGAAATGGAATTTCTGCGCAACAAGGAACGCTA
>CAZMQE010000332.1:0-2920 GCA_964568115.1 uncultured Anaerolinea sp. | reverse complement strand
CCCAGATGCACACGTTCACTGATGAGATCTTGATCAGCCTGTTGGAAACGTATCGTAAATTAGAGAACGCGAATCAATAACTGTAGGGGCGGGGTCTCCCCGCCCTTGTGTTTAAGGAAAAAGAGCCGTGGATAAAATCCACGGCTCAACAATTTAATCAGGTCAGGTTAATCTGCCGATGCGGGAATGCGGTTCGATACCACCACTTCATCAGGTTGCGGCTTCGCAGCCATACGGAAACCGACGAACATCAGGATCGCGGCAAGTAACTCACCCAGATACAGGAACTCACCATAACCCAGGCGGGTGAGCGTGCTGGCGGAGCCGATGGCTAAGGCTCCTGCGGCGATCAATACATTGGCGATCACACGGTTCGGCATCACGCGCTTGCGCCAGAATAAATAAGCGGAGTAGATCGCGCCGCCCACGAGCGTGAGCAAACCATAAATGTTGAAGAAGGGCGTGGTGAGACGTACCGGTGTGCCGAGCGGGAGCAGCCCGCGGATAGCGGTCACTTCTTTGCCGCGGTAGGTGGTCGTCAGCGTTTGCGCACCAGCCGGGATGGGGGAGCCAGCTTCCAGCACTTTGGAGCCGTATTGTTCGCTGACTGGTTTGGAAGTCGTAAACGAAGCCTCATCCAATTTGGGCATGGCTTGCAACATCAAATTGCCTGCGAATAAACTTCCGAGTACAAGTACAACTGTCACTGCATGGCGCCACGGTTTGCGTGCCAGTAAATATAAAGTTCCATGCCCAAGCCAGGCGGCGTTAAGAGCGGCGCCGAACAAGTACCAGGCGAAGAACATCCACTTGTTCCAGGTCAGTGATAAATAGGCTTCAGCAAAACTGCCAATGCCGAACATCGCCAAGCCGATCGCCCAGAACAGAAAAGCCGGGTTGCGGCGCACCAGGTAACGCTTGAACACATCCACTGTGAACCAGAGCATCACAGCGGTGGAAAGGAACGGGAGCAACTGATTAATGGACATACTGATTTCTCCTCTTGATTTAGAAATGGATCAAGCCCAGCGCGATACCGGCGGCGAAGAGCATCAACCCCAGGGTGATGATGCCCATGGCGATCAAAGCAATGGGCACGAGCTTCTCAAAGAAAAATGAATTTTGCGGCATATGTGATTTGCTGTTTGCTTTCGTTTGAATTGCCATGCTTACCTCACAATACAACATAAGATATATTGGTTATATTGTCTCTTCTTTGTGTGAAATCACAATGGGAGTTTCTGCAGGTTTTGCTTAAATTAGTTTAAAGCGCAGCCATTTATCGCATGACATACATCACTTGTTGCATGTATAATCATCATATGCTACTTGATCTCCCACTCATCCTTGAGACCCGGCGTAATCACGCGCTTGAACATGCCACGCTGCATGTCCTTGCACGCACGCATAAAATTTCCATGGCGGGCCATTCCAACCCGACCGGCTTTTTCTTGCTCGGCGATCTACAACTTGAAGAGATCGCAAATGCATCCATCGAAGCGTTGACGCGACTCAAAGCTGGTGAAAGCGGACTCGCCGTCCACGAGGGTTGTGGCACCAATCTGGCGACCACTGCGGCTCTCTCTGCGACCTTTGCCTGGGCGCCGTTACGAGGTGCCAAATCCACCCGTTGGCGACTCCTGCTCATTCCGCTCGCGGTTGCCTTTGCCGCCTTCGGATACCGCCTCAGCAAACCACTCGGACCCTGGTTGCAAAAATACATCACCACCGAAGCCGATCTGGGCGATATGCAGATCACCGATATTCGCTTTGTCCGCAAAGGCGTGCATCGAATCATCACGAAATAATTTTGGAATCAGGGAGCTTGCTCCCGTATTTCGCCAGCATACCCTTTCGGGCACATGAGCTGGCTGACTCCATATTCATAATCCAATGAACCTCTACTTCCTCTTCGGCAACGACGAATTCGCCATCAACCGCAGACTCAAAGACTTCGAGTCTGATTTCACCGACCCCACCAGCGCGGACATGAACACCGCGCGCCTCGATGCGCGCACCATGAGCGACACGGATTTGAACAACGCCGTCAACGCCATGCCTTTCCTTGCCAAACGCCGCCTGGTGTATTTGGCGAATCCCTCCACGAAATATAACAACGCCTCCACGCGTAAAGTGTTTTTTGCCTATCTTGAGAAAGCCCCCGAGTCCACTCGTATTGTGATGTATGAATCGGTGGAACCGAAGGAAGCCGAAAAGCATTGGCTGGTGAAGTGGGCTGAAAAGAACGAGAAATTAATTCAGACCAAGGCTTTCATGCTGCCGCGTCTCAAAGAGATGACCGGCTGGATCGTCAACGAAACCAAAAAACAAGAAGGTCAGATCGAACCGCGGGCAGCTGAAATGCTCAAAGACATGGTCGGCGTGGACACACGTCAGGCCGGGATGGAAATTGCCAAATTGCTGGCATATGTCAATTGGGCGCGACCCATCAACAGTCAGGATGTGGAAGCGGTGTGTATCGTCACCTCGCAGCAATCGGTGTTTGACTTTGTCGATGCGTTATCCAATGGCAATGGCAAGTCCGCGCAACATTTATTGCACCGCCTCTTGGAGACCGAGGATTTGTTTTCATTGTGGGGGATGGTGGTGCGTCAATTCCGTCTGCTGATCCAGGCGCGTGAAATTCTGGATGGGCGTGGCAACAAAGATGATGTGGCGCGGGCATTGGGTGTGCATCCGTTCGTGGCAGAGAAGACCACCCAACAAGCCGCGCGTTTTTCAATTGAATCGCTGGAAAGCATTTATCGCAAATTGCTCAGGATCGATGAAGGGGTCAAAACCAGCCAGATGACTCTTGACCTGGCCTTGGATACATTGGTTATGGAATTGTCAGGCAGATAACCTCTATCAGAATAATGCAGGCTGTATAATTTTGTAAAACGCCTGCCTGTATTGGGGT
>CAZMQE010000331.1:1739-2928 GCA_964568115.1 uncultured Anaerolinea sp. | reverse complement strand
ATTGCTGCGCCTGTCAAGATGGATGTGAATATCAGTGTGCAGGTATGGGGATTAGATAATAAGTTGCAGGATAGCTTCGGTCCGCTTGGGCAAAGTAATGTTGCATTCTACCCTTTAAACAGAAGTTCAAAGCAGGAGGCGGGTTTTCATGAAACGCATTTGAACAATCTGCACCTGCGGGTGTTGATAGTCCCCATCTCGCATAATGCTAAACGTGTGGCTGTGATGCAGATCGCTACAAGTATGGAGACAGTTGCAGCTGCGCGCGCGTATTTGTTATCTGTATTGGCTGTGATTTGGGTCTATGGGGTGATCATCGCTGGGATTCTGTCGTGGTTTACGCTGGGGCAGGCACTCGAACCTTTGAAATCCATTGTAGAGACAGCTGAAAATATCAACCGCGCCGATGATCTCTCGCGGCGTATTCCGCAACTAGGCTCGGATGAGGATGAGATCGGGAGTTTGATCGGCACGTTCAACAAAACCCTTGAACGGCTGGAAGGCTTGTTTACATCGCAGCAGCGTTTTTTGGCGGATGTAAGTCATGAGCTGCGTACGCCGCTTACAGTGGTCAAGGGCAATGTTGATCTTATGCGGCGCATGAAACGGTTTGATGAAGAGTCATTAACCAGCATTGACCAGGAGGCGGGGCGCCTCACGCGTTTGGTGGGTGGTTTGTTGTTATTGGCGCAGGCTGAGTCAGGCAAGCTGCCGCTCAATTTTCAACCGGTTGAATTGGACCTGTTGATCACTGAGGTGTTTCAGGAGATGCGCATCATCGCCGGTGATAAGGTGCATGTACATCTGAATGAGATCGATCAGATGCTGGTGAACGGGGATCGTGATCGGATGAAGCAGGTGTTGATCAACCTGGTCGCGAATGCGATTCAATATACACCTCAGAATGGGGATGTGTTCCTGAGCCTGGCGAAGGTTGGAAATCAGGCGCGCATCGTGTGTCGGGACACTGGACCTGGCATCCCTGCCGAAGACCTGCCACACATCTTTGAGCGTTTTTATCGGGCGGAGAAATCACGCACGCGGGGTAAGAGTACGGGGTTCGGTTTGGGGCTTTCCATCACTAAATGGATCGTGGAACATCATAGCGGACGCATCGAAGTGAATTCCAAAGAGGGACATGGTACAACGTTTGCGATCTGGTTGCCGTTGATTTAGTTGGAGTTATGTC
>CAZMQE010000331.1:0-1639 GCA_964568115.1 uncultured Anaerolinea sp. | reverse complement strand
GAATTAATTGCTCAATCCCAATCTTTGACTTGCATCCCGGCATAGCCCGGCGCCATATTTTTGATACCACTCAGTGAGCATGGGGCTGGAGGTTGCACCATTGCGGGCATCCTCGTAGATCGGCATGCCGTAGTAGACATAGCGTTTGGTTTCGGCGTGCCAGGTCCATTCGGTGCGCGCGATCACACCGATGCCGCCGTTGTAGCCTGCCAGCGCGAGACGTGCATTCCCGCTTGCGGCTTGGAGTGAGCGGGCGAGGTAGTTGAGTCCGCGCAGGGCGTTGGTTTCGGGGTTATAGGGATTCTCGCCGAGTTGAAAATGAAACGGCATCACTTGAAATAATCCCATGGCACCCGCACCCGAGCGGGCAGATGGATTTCCACACGATTCAATTTGCAGAATAACCGCGACCAGATTTGGGTCCACTGCTGATGCGTTTGCCCATCTTGCGATGTCTGCTGACCAGTATTGCACTTCCCGTGTGAAGATGGGGGAGATGGGCGTTGAGCCCGTTGGCTTGTTATAAGAAGCCGCAGATATTTGGACCGGGCTATTTAATGCAAGCGCAGTGATCAGGCACGTGATTAAAAATACGGCGAGGATGGAAAGGGAGTAAAGAGACAAACAGCCGCTTCCATTTTCCTGGGGCGCGGCTGTCTGCCAATCGGCTTGTTTTTTGGAGCGAGCGCGGGGCATAAGTGGGTTCCTTTATCGTGTATAGGGACCCGAGCTCGAAATGAGTTCGGAGTTATGGATCGCTGGAGTTTGCTCCAGCAAATTTAGGCATCAAGTGAACGGTCGTTGCTTTGTCCGTTATAGGGATGATAAGTGGGTTCCGGGCGCACGAATGAAGTCTGCTGCATAACCGGTTTGGGCGCAGGGTTGGGCATCGCGCGATAGGGGTTTGAACTTTGCGCACTCATATTCTGTGGACGGTTCAAACTGGATGCCGGGCGCAGGATGGGTTGCTGCTGCTGTGTCGGGCGATAGGTTTGCTGTTGTACGGGGCGCGGATTGTTATTGTAGGCTTGCTGCTGGTTCTGGGTCGTGAACATGCGATCACCTGCGATCGAGAATGTTCCGATGATCAGCACACGGATAAGCAGGATCATGGCTGCCACAAAGATGGGCACGATCTTGGTCATGGTCTCGTTGCTGATGACTGCGCCGCCAGATTGGCTGGTGTGATTAATGATCGCAACCGAGACGCCCCACCACGTCAACATGGCATTGAAAGCCGCCGCCAGCAACCAGGCACCAAAGAGATAATAGACTTCCTTGGGTTCGTCGGCGCCCTGTTCAGGGGTGAAGATGCGGGCGATACCGGCAAAATCCATGCCACAGAAGGCGATCGCCAGAATGCTTGCCCAGCGCATGCCTGCGAATTGCAGGTCACCGAGCACATCCGCCAGTGCGAATTGGGTGGTGCTAAAGTTGAAGATCTCGAATGCCAGCAAAGCGCCAATGATCATCAAGCCCCAGGCGGCACCACGATTGAAGCGGCGTCCGCGGGTCAGGTCACGGAACAGGGCTCGCAAGCCATCCCCAGAATTTTTACGGTAAACAGTCATTTCAGCCTCCATTGTTGTTTGAATGACAATGAAGGTATTTTAGAACGCTTGTTCTAAAAAGTCAAGGT
>CAZMQE010000330.1:0-2947 GCA_964568115.1 uncultured Anaerolinea sp. | reverse complement strand
TGAATGGCAAATTGAAATTTGGGATTCTTCTGATTCAAACCCGGTAAATGATCACCCTTGCGCAGGTTATACCAATACGCCAACGGTACCTTGCGCGGACGCCATTTCATCTTGAAAGTCTCATTGCCCGAACCGTTCAAGCTCCGCCCCATGTCACAGATGCGAATGCCTTTATTGCAATAGTGTTCGAGCATGTTCCAATATAAACACTCACCCGCATACTCGGCACGATAGGCTCGTAAAATATTTGCGTGCAAATTGGAAGCGGTGTCACCATGATAGACCAGCACGGCACTCCCAGCCAAGGTGCCGCTTGCAGACCGCAGCACGACAAATTCCAGTTGATCGCCGAGCAGGGTTGCCATTTCACGCAGATACTTCTTTGAATGATACGGTGACCCAAGTTCGTGCATACTTTGCGACAGCGCCGCATAGGTTTCATCCAAAAGATCGAGATGCCCAAACTTGATGGTGAAACCTTTTCGTAATGCCTGACGTGTGTGTTTGCGATGCTGCGAACCCAAGCTTTTCATCAACTCTTCGGGATCGGAGGGCAAGTCCATAAGATAGGTGGCATACACTGGGTTTTGCATCCAAGATGAAGGCGGTGTGTTGTCATCTTCAATAAAGCGAGCGACGGTATATTCAACATCCAATTCATTGGCAAGGGTTTGTGCTTGTTGCAACAGCGCGTCACGCGCCTGAACAGATGAAAAGGCAAACCCGCCAAAGGAACCGTAGGGCGAGGTCGCAAGATAATTTCCAAAGACCGGATGATGAATATGCGCGAGTGCAAGGATGCCCACCGTTTCTTTTCCATCCACAGCTTCGAAGCGATAAATGCGGTAGCCATAGATACGCTCCACCAATTGTGACCATGCATCCAATGCCGTGAACGTTGCGGCAGACCACAGCGCCGCTGGCACATGCAGTTCCTGATCGGGAGTCAGCTTGTTGATCTGCATCTCAGCCATGCAAATCCTTTTGGGACGCGAGCATCTCGTCGTAGTATGCGCCCAGTGACGAAACCGGAAAATGCTGAAGCAGAGATTTAAGGAATCCAGATTTATTGCGGAGAAAAGGCAGCAGTTGTGGATTAGGGATCAAGTCCCGAATGAGGCGGGCAGACAACTGCGGCTTCACCAATTCATACGGATGCAAAAAGATGGATGGGCTCAGTCCGCGCTTCAAATCCCGTTCGATGAATTTGAGGATCTGTGTCCCCAGCAATCCAATGCTGAAACTCGATCCATAGGGAAACTCACCGCTGAATAGAAGATTGAAAGTGAACGCGCGCGGGGCGGCGTAGATGTCGTTGTTACCGCGCCAGCGCATCGTGCTAACGGGGATCTCCCAAACATTGCCCTTGCGCACCAATATCCCTGCAGGCGCGTAAATGGATGAACTATAGGCAAATCCATTTTCTTCAAGCAGCTGGTAAGCAGCTTCATCAATGCCGATCATGGGCGCACGATAACCACGCACCGCATATTTTTTGCGCCAGGCGGCTGAGGCATGCACATCTTGCGCAAGCTCATCCACGTTCTTCAACGGGCGATGGATGTGACAATGCAATCCCAGCTCATGCCCGGCAGCCAGGATCTTCTGTGGTACTTCGGGATACCACCCGGCAATTTCACCAACCAGAAAAATGCTGGCTTGAGAACCGTTCAATTGTTCGAGGATGGGGTCGAGCGCACGCGACGTAAACCCACCGTCCAGTTCACAGCGTTGGTGGGAATCGCTGAGGTTGTCATAATGACGGAAGAGCGCAAACCAGGGTTCGTAATCAATACTGAGAAGTACACGGGGAGTTATGGACATCGGGCGCAATTATACCCAGCGCAGTCACAAATTGCGCTTTTCAAAAGCGGGAAACCGCAATTTGTGACCGTGGGCATTATATAAACGGGAAAAGGACGCAAAATAATATTGGGTGGTTTCTTCAGGAAACCACCCAACTAAAAAACTACATAATCTTGAGACTACCCCTCGATCCAAGTACCGGTCTCACCTTTCAATGCGCGACCGATATTCTCAGGGTTCGTGATCAATGCCTGTTTGCCGCCATTCTCAAGGAACCAAATGATCGCCTGGATCTTGGGAGCCATCGAACCTTTGGCAAAGTGCGTGCCTTCAGCAAGATATGCCTTTGCTTCCGCAACAGTCATTTTATCAAGCCACTTCTGTTCGGGCTTGCCAAAGTTGATCGCAACCTTTTCAACTGCCGTGGAAATGACGAACAAGTCAGCCTTGATTTTTTGCGCCAACAGGCTGGAGGCATAATCCTTGTCAATGACTGCCGCAATGCCGCGATAATTGCCGTCACCGGGGTCAACGACCGGGATGCCGCCGCCGCCCACTGTGATGGTGACGATCCCACGTTCCAACAGCGTTTCGACGGTCTCCAGCTCGACGATCTCTGCGGGCATAGGTGACGCAACGACTCTTCGCCACCCGCGGCCTGCATCCTCGACGATCGACCACCCCTGCTCCTCTTTACGACGTTTGGCTTCATCCGCATCCATGAAGCCACCGATTGGTTTGGACGGACTCTTAAAGGCAGGGTCATCCTTATCCACTAAAACCTGCGTGATGACTGTCACCACTTTCTTTTTGATGCCGCGTTGATAAAGTTCATTCTGCAAGTTCTGCTGCAAGGCATAACCGATGGCACCCTGGCTATCTGCACCACAAACATCCAACGGGACTTCGTGCATGCCTTCCACTTTCGCGGCAATTTCAGAACGCCGCAGGATGAAGCCAACTTGAGGTCCATTGCCGTGACCGATCGCCACATCCCAGCCTTGCTCGATCATATCGGCAATGTGGAAGGTGGTCTCTTTGGCGGCTTGATATTGGTCTTCAACTGTCTGATGGGCTTTATCAGCGATCAGTGAATTTCCGCCGATGGCGATTACTGCAAGTTTTGCCATATGTTCTCCTT
>CAZMQE010000329.1:1716-2983 GCA_964568115.1 uncultured Anaerolinea sp. | reverse complement strand
AGTTTGTTATAAAGGAGCACCATGAAACACGTGATGCGTTGGCTGGCTTTGATTCTGATCGTGGGGATGTTGGGTGTTCCCTCAATAGCGCATGCCGATGTTGCGCCGCCGAGTCATCCGCCGGGGGCTAATCCGGGACCTGAAACAGAAGGCACGCAAGTCCGTATGCTGGCTGAAACAGTTGTGCTCGAAGTTTTGATGGATGCTCCGGTGCGGAGCCCTGGGCTGGCAAAGGTCACAGCTGATTTTACGATGCGCAATTTGGGGAGCGCCGCAGAGAAAATGGGCGTGCGTTTTCCGATCAGTTCAGATAATGGCTTTGGGGAATTTCCTGAGATCAAAGATGTGCAAATTTTTGTGAATAATAAAACTGTATCAGCGCGGCGAATTTTAGAAGTTGATCCGCTGTGGGGTGGAGATCCTGTGCCTTGGTCTGAGTTCGATGTGAATTTTCCTCCGGATACGGATGTGAATATCCGCGTGACCTATACAGTCGAAGGGACGGGAGAGTATCCGTTTGTGTCTTTCCCTTATATCTTTCACACGGGCGCAGGCTGGCAGGGAACGATCGGCAGTGCAGATTTGATCGTGCGTCTGCCGTATGATGCCAATACCTACAACGTGATCTTCGATGATCAGATCGGTTGGTCGAGCACCACACCGGGTGGCGTGATCAACGGTCGCGAAATCCGCTGGCATTTTGCAGACCTTGAACCCGAACAAAGTAATGACTTTGAAATTTCCTTGGTGATGCCTGCGGCTTGGAAAAAAGTTTTGGACGAACAAGCTAACATTCAGAAAAATCCAAATGACAGCGAAGCCTGGGGACGCTTGGGCAAAGCCTATAAAGAGATCCAACTTTATCGCCGCGGATATCGCGCTGATGCAGGTGGCACGGAACTTTATAAACTTGCGATTGAGGCTTATGAAAAAGCGGTCACGCTAAAACCCGATGACGCGCTCTGGCATGCGGGTTTTGCCGATCTGCTGGCGGTGCATGCATATTACGAAAATTTCAACAACACCGAGGCTACTCCCGATACATTGCGTGCCATGCAAGAGATCAACCGCGCGCTCGAACTCGCACCGAATGACCCGAAGGTCAAAGAAATTGCTGAAAAGGTTTATTCCTTTTTCATGGATGGTGTCGAACAAACCGATAATGGCTATGTCTTTCTCTGGCTGACGGCTACACCGATTCCGGCTTCGCCGACGCTTGCGCCTATCGAGCCGACTTCCGCGCCTCCAGCGACGACTCCGCCTCTTG
>CAZMQE010000329.1:0-1616 GCA_964568115.1 uncultured Anaerolinea sp. | reverse complement strand
AGGAGCAGCTATGCAATCTTTTTCCCGTGGTTGGTCATTTCTAAAACAAGCCTGGCAGATGGCGTTCAAAGACAAGGATCTACTCAAGCCATCGATCTATGCTTTGGTCGTTGGGCTGATCGTTTCGGTGATCGGCATTATCCCGATCGTTGGCGCGGCGTTCCTGTTCAGTGGTTCGCAGTTCGGCAACATCGTAATTGGGGTCATGGGTGCGATCATGGTCTTCGTGCAGTTCGTGGTGTCATATGTGTTTTCAGCGATGACGGTGTACTTGATCTACGGTTATCTGGCTGAGGGTGACGGCCGCATGGACAAAGCATGGGCTGTGGTGCGCCGTGATTTTTTTGATATTCTTACGCTCGCTGCCGCCTCTACAGCGGTAAACCTGCTTAAGAACGCTGCCAATAGCAGACGAGGACGCGGCGGCATTGTTGCGGGTCTCGCACGCGGCGCCACTAATCTGCTTTCAGCATTATGGACGGAAGCTTCTTATCTCATTTTGCCAGCCATGGTCATTGATGATTTGAATCTCAAAGATGGCATGCAGCGTATTCTGAACATCACCAAACAGAACTTGCTCTTGATCGGTATCAGCACCGTGGGTGTCCGCTGGGTGACTGGCTTGATCGGCTTTGTGCTTGGCTTTGGCGGTTTGGTCGTTGCAGTTGCCATTGGCGGAGGGGCTGCTTATCTTTCCGGCGGTAACATGGCAATTTCGATCGTTGGGATTGCGATCGGCGCAATGATCTTCTTTACCTTGGTTGTGGTCGCCAGTGTCATCAGTTCCTACACATCCACCGCTTATCATACGTGCTTATATATCTGGGCACGTGAAGTGGAAAAAGCGCAGGTTGCCGGTCAACCGTTACAAGTGGCTGCGCCGGGTCCATTGGCTGCGGTATTGGGATAATCTGGAAGCTTATCTTTCTTCTTTCGTCTTTCTCTATTTAACGACGAAAGAAGAAAGAGGAAAGATTCAATTTGGTATTGAGATATGCAATCACAAAACGAACCACGTCGTGAAATGATCACCTGGGAAGAGATGGATCGCTTGATCGATCATCTGGTTCCGCAATTCAAACGCGAGTTTACCGCCATGGTGATGATCACCCGCGGCGGTATCGTCCTGGGTGGGATGCTCGCTGAAGCCATGGATATCACGCATATCCTCACGGCGGCTGTTGATTTCCCGGCGCAAATGAAGGGTGAGCAATCCAAGCTTATGATGTGGCCCGAGTTCATCCAATTCCCGGCTGAAGACAAATTGATAGGTCGTCCCACGCTGATCGTGGATGATGTTTGGGGTTCAGGGCGGACCATCACTGCTGTGAAGAACCGCGTCTCAGCGGCAGGGGGCTTCCCTGAAACGTGTGTTTTGCATTTCAATCCGTACCGCAATTTGTTTGGGCATGTCCGTCCCGATTATTACGCCGCCGTCACGGATGCGTTCATCGTCTACCCCTGGGAAGTGGATCGAGGTACAGATCAAGTGATGTTGGGTGAGACCTCATAGATGAAAATAATCGAAGTAACCCAAACCGCGAAGCTCAAAATCCTTCGAGGAAATCCATACTTCGATGACCTGCCTGAATCTGTTCTCAAAGATATTGCGGCGC
>CAZMQE010000328.1:0-2984 GCA_964568115.1 uncultured Anaerolinea sp. | reverse complement strand
GAAGTCTGGGCAGGAATTAGTTCCCTTTTTCGATGATCTCGCGAATTTCCTTCGCGTGGGTCTCTTCGTGCTCCGTGAAGATCTCCACCAGATCTTCGATGGTACCGCTCTCACCCCATGGAAACCCGAAAGACGTATGCAATTGTTCGTCGGTCATCTTGCGCATCAAGTCCAGTAATTCGGCGCGGGAGGCTTCCCATTCACGCTGCGTCACTTCATAGGGGATGGCTTCGCGCGAGGTAACCGTCTCCGCGTTGTATGCGTCAATGCCGCGTGAGGCGGGCGTGGCAGGAATATCGCCAGCCAAAAAAGATTTGATCGAGGCGATCACCGCGTCGTCCCAGCCCGTGATGTGATCGAGCACTTCCTTCATGCGCCAGGGTGAATAGATCTGTGGGTTGCCCTGCGCCAGCTTGACGATCTCGCGCATTTCAGCGCGGGCGGTTTCATAACGTTTGATGTAGGTTTCCTTATCGCTCATGGTTTTTTCTCCAGATGATTTATGCGCTGATAGTATAACCGAGACAAACTATCAGTGAAGATAAAAAATTCGGAGGCAGGACCAGACATACACTCGGAATGCAGCGGATGAAAAATCCACGAGGCGATCAAGGCTGCTGATGAATTCCCGCTTCAGACTCATCCAGAGCTGCAGCGATCATCCCGAACAGTTCCCAAGCTGATAGCTTTATTAAGCTGAAAAAGTAATTGAAATACTTGAATCTAACCTGTGTTCATGCTACACTCGTTCTATGAGTTAATTCATAGAGGAGGCGCTTTTCACCCATTCAACCATCCTGAACACCAACACCGTCGCATTCAAAATTCTTTGCCAAAGAGGAGATACCATGCGTAAGAGCCAGTTCGTTTTTTCGATTCTGTTCGTGTTCGTTCTGTTGACATCGCTCACGGGAAGTGCCAATGCGGCACCCGCTGCTGCCGTGCAAGCCAAGTGGACCGTGATGGTTTACATCTCGGGGGATAACAACCTTGAAGACTATGTTGTAAAAGACCTTGAATTGGAACTCGCGCCAACGGGTTCGAGTGCGAATGTGCAGGTGGTCGCATTGGCAGACCGTGGGCCCGGCTATGATACAAGTTATGGAGATTGGCAGACTACCAAGTTGTTTCACGTTACGCAAGGCATGAAAGCTGATTCCGCCAGTGCAGTTGCCGATTGGGGCGAACGCAATATGGGCGATCCGCAAACGTTGGTTGAGTTTGTCACATGGTCAAAGACCAATTATCCCGCCGATCATTATGCATTGATCTATTGGGGTCACGGCTGGAACTGGCATCCCGGTTATGTGATGCTGGATGATACCAGTGCTGATACGTTGGATTACGAAGAACAAAAGGGCGCCATGAACGCACTCGGTTTCATTGACGTGGTCGGTTACGATGGCTGTAACATGGCTTCGATCGAAATCATGGATCTATGGAACGGTCACGCGACGGCGATCACCGGCTCGCAGGAATATGTGGGCTGGGAAGGTCTGCAATATGAACAGACCCTGGCGCAATTGACTGCCAACCCGAACATGACCGCCGATCAAGTCGCCATTTCCTTCAGTCAAAGCGCCAGCGCCGATAAGACATGGGCGGCACTGGCAGTGGATGGTCGTTATCTAACATTAAAGACTGCGGTTAACAATTTGGCGGTGTCGTTGAATACCAATCTCGCCGCAAATCGCTCCAAGATCGCGCGTGCCTTTGGCGCAACGCGTTCCATGTGGCAGGCGCCCATGGATAAGGACCTGTACGATATGGCATATGAACTCAATCGCAATGTGACAAATGCCGACATCAAGAGTAAGAGTCAGGCGGTGATGAATGCGATGACGGGCGTGAATGGGGTGGTGTTGCATCAATATCACACCAATGCATATGCCGATACTCACGGCATTTCGATCTATCACATCTCGAAAGCCAGCGAGAAAGATTCCAATTACACCTACTATCGTGCCACACTGGATTTTGCGTTGACGACCACATGGGATGAGTTTTTGAACGCGTATGCACAGTAAAAGGTAAACAGGTAGACACAGATGTAAGTAAACAGACCTCCGAGTTCTTTAAGAACTCGGAGGTCTTGTTTTGTTGACTATCAGGCTAACTGACTAAATCACACCCAACTTCTTCCCAACCTTCGCGAACGCCTCCAAGCCTTGACCGAGGTCATCACGATCATGCGAGGCAGAGATCATCACGCGGATTCTCGCCTTGCCTTTTGCCACGGTGGGGAAGCCAATGGACATGGCGAAGACACCCTCTTCAAATAATTCGCGGCTGAATTGTTGCGCGAGCGGTGCTTCACCGAGCATCACGGGCGTGATGGGGGTTTCGCTGACCCCGGTATCAAAACCGAGTTTCTTCATTTCTTCTTTGAAGTATTTGGCGTTGTCCCAAAGTTTATCAACGAGGTCAGTCGATTCTTCGAGGAGATCAACTGCTGCGAGACAAGCCGCCGCATCGGGCGCAGTGACAGCAGAGGAGAACAGGAACGGTCGTCCGCGTTGGCGCAACCATTCGATGATGCGCTTATCGCCTGCGACGATGCCGCCCATGACACCGAACGCTTTGGACATGGTGCCGACTTCGATATCTACAGCGCCATGCAAGCCGAAGTGATCCACAATGCCGCGTCCGCCTTTGCCGAGTACGCCTTCACCGTGGGCGTCATCCACCATGAAGAGGATGTCATATTTTTTCGCGACCTCCACCAGAGCGGGAAGGGGGGCGATGTCACCGTCCATGCTGAAGACACCGTCGGTGATGATCAAGGCGCGGCGGAAGTTGGAGGCGTGTTCTTTGATCGCGTCCTCCAAGGAACCTGGGTCATTATGTTCATACGCTACGATCTTCGCACCCGAGAGTCTGCATCCATCAATGATCGAAGCATGATTCAAACGATCAGAGAAGATCACATCCTCTTTGGCAACGAGCGCCGAGATGGTTCCGAGATTCGCGGTGAAGCCTGATTG
>CAZMQE010000327.1:0-2992 GCA_964568115.1 uncultured Anaerolinea sp. | reverse complement strand
AAATACAATCAACTGCTGCGCATCGAAGCAGAGCTCGGTGATACAGCCAAGTACGCAGGCTGGGGCGCTCTGAAATAAAGTAAGTCCCCGTCATTGCGAGGGCGGAAGAACACCGCCCTCGCAATGACGGGATCAGTTTTGGGAGGGAACCATGTCTGAGCAAGAAGACATTAAACGGTATTTTGCAAATCGACAAAAAGAAATTGACGGGGCGGCTTTATATAATGTCTTAGCTGAAAACGAAAAACAACCGCAAATGGCGCAAGTCTATCGCAAGCTGGCAGCCAGTGAAGAAAAACACGCCGCCGCCTGGGAAAAGAAACTGCAAGACCTCAAAGTCACATTGCCTCCGCGCAAACCCACCTGGCGCGCCGCGACCATGATCTGGCTGGCAAAAAGGTTTGGTTCACAATTTGTATTGCCCACCGTCACCAGCAACGAGAAGGCGGACAGTCAGGCGTACGACGGTCAACCTGATTCTGAGGCGAGCGAATTTTCGTTGGAAGAAAAATCGCATGCGCGTTTGCTTTCGGTCGCATCTACTTCCACGGGCGGCATGTCAGGTGGAGTCGTTGCGCAACTTGAGGGACGTCACAAAGCGGGCGGCGGCAACGCTCTCCGCGCAGCTGTGCTAGGTGCCAATGATGGACTCGTCTCTATTTTGAGTCTCACCATGGGCGTGGCAGGCGCGACCAACTCCAGACCTGATATTTTGATCGCGGGTCTCGCGGGCGTATTGGCAGGCGCTGGGTCCATGGCGTTGGGCGAATGGCTTTCGGTCCAAAGTTCACGCGAACTGTACGAACATCAGATCAAGATCGAAGCCGAAGAAATTGAAGCCAATCCTGAAGAAGAACAGGAAGAGCTGGCTTTGATCTATCAATCCAAAGGTTTGCCAGAGGATCGCGCTAAAGAAATGGCAGCGCACATGATGGCTGATAAAAGCAACATCCTAGATACACTAGCGCGCGAAGAACTCGGCATTGACCCCGAAGAACTCGGTGGCTCAGCCTACGAAGCTGCCTTCACATCGTTCTTCCTTTTTGCATTCGGCGCGCTGTTCCCCATGCTGCCGTATTTCTTTGCAACGGGCACACTCGCCATTGTACTGAGCCTGGTCGTTAGCGCGGTTGGGTTGTTCATCATCGGGGCCGCCATTACCCTAATGACCGGCAAAAGCATTTGGTTCTCTGGCACACGTCAGGTCGTGGTTGGTATCGCCGCTGCCGCACTCACGTATGGTATTGGCAAATTGATTGGTGTCGCAGTCTGATGGACTATCTTGAAAAAACGTCCCGAGGGTTTGAAACCTTCGGGACGTTTTGTTATATCTTATTCGCGTACTGTTCTGCGAACAACGCGGGCTGTCCGCCCGTGTGCCAGAACAGCACCGTCTCATCTTTCTTGAAAAATCCCTGACGGATGAGATCGATCATTCCCGCCGCGGCACGTCCCGTATAAACCGGATCAAGCAACAGACCTTCATACTTCGCAAACAGATTGACCGCTTCGCGCTCCGCATCGGTCAACACGCCGTAGCCTGCTCCACAATAACTAGCATTTGCCAACACGTCAGCCGGAGTGAACTCAATCCGCTGCCCCAACTTTTCGCTCGCATCAGATGCGATCTTCGAAACGTGCGTCTGCAACCATTCTTCTGACTCGTCGATGCTGATGCCCAACACTTTCCCTTGATACCCAAATACGCGTTGCCCCAACACGAGTCCTGCATGCGTCCCACCGGAGGATGTGCCGAACACAAACCAATCTGCGTGGATATTTTGCTGCATGAACTCTTCCACCGCGAACGCATATCCCAACGCCCCCGTCGGACTTGATCCGCCGTACGGGACGAGGTATGGCTTGCGACCCGCTGCCACGGCTTTATCGAACGTCTCTTGCAATGTCCGATCGCGATAAGCGCGGTCTGCAACGGTGACAATCTCAGCGCCGAACAGTTGGTCAAGTATCAAATTAGCGGAGGCATATTCAGGCATTTCGCCGCTCAGCACCAGAATACAATCCAAGCCAAAGCGTGCCGCGGCTGCCGCTGTTTGACGACAATGATTCGATTGCAACGCGCCACCCGAGATCAACGTCTGCGCGCCTTGGTCGCGTGCTTCGGCAACCAAAAATTCCAATTTACGAGTCTTGTTGCCGCCAAAGGCAAGTCCGGTTTGGTCGTCGCGCTTGATCAGGATCCGCGGACCAGCTAAATGGTCAGAAAGACGCGGCAGCTTTTCGATCGGTGTTGGTAAATGGGCAAAGTTCAGTCTTGAAATAGTCATCACGCACCTCCCAATGATTGTTTCGTTTTCGATTTCCCGCGCGAACGCATCACATCCAACACGCGCGGCATGACATCCGAATACAGCTTATACCAAAGCGGACTCGGCGCAAAGTCCCAGGCGCCGAGCGTGCGTACCACTTGCCCGCCAAGCCCTTCTTTGAAACGATAGACACCCCACATCGAATCACTTTCATCAAAAACTTCCGGCGCACCCCATAGATCATACGCCACGCAACCTTTTGCCTTCGCGCGCTTCATCGCTTCCCATTGCAAAAGATAGGTCGGCATCTTCTCACGATGCGCATTGCGCGACATGCCATAGACATAATACGCGCGACCCGCAAAATAAAAAACAAAGATCGCGGCGACAGGTTCACCATCCACTTCAGCGATGAGCGGCTCGCAAGTTGGTTCACTAGAATTCATAAATAAATTCCACACAGTTTGATAATAACCATCATCACGAATCACAAAGCCATCACGCACTGATGTTTCCGCGTACATTTTATAAAGCATGGGCAAATCGCCCTTCGTGCCTACACGCAAACTCACAGATTTCTTTTCCGCGAGCCGGATGTTGTAGCGGGTCTTTTGCTTCATGCGCGCGAGCATTTCTTCTTCGGTGGAATTCAGGTCAATGACGACCGTATTCTTGAATTGGATTTGGTCGGACGCATACTCCCACCCTCTGCGCTTCAATTC
>CAZMQE010000326.1:0-3031 GCA_964568115.1 uncultured Anaerolinea sp. | reverse complement strand
CCCGACCTTGATCGAAAATTGTTCAATCCATCCACGATCAAGAACTCGCAATTGCTCCGTCCATTGTTTGAATTCAGCGGCGCATGTGCAGGCTGCGGTGAAACGCCGTACGTGAAGTTGGTCTCACAGTTGTTTGGTGATCGTGCTGTGATCGCTAATGCGACAGGCTGTTCCTCCATCTATGGCGGCAACCTCCCCACCACCCCATGGGCTGTGGACTCAAAAGGCCGCGGTCCCGCCTGGTCAAACTCGCTGTTCGAAGATAATGCGGAGTTCGGTCTTGGGATGCGCCTGACAATTGATAAACAAACTGAATACGCGCGTGAGTTGCTGGCATCGTTCGAGAAGGAACTTGGCAAAGACTTGGTGGAAGCCATTTTGAATGCCAATCAATCCGACGAAACGGGCATTGAAGCCCAACGTGAACGTGTTGCCGAACTCAAGGACAAGCTTGGCAAATCCAGCGATACGCGCGCCAAGGATCTGGTCAGTCTTGCGGATGGTCTCGTGAAGAAATCCGTATGGATCATCGGTGGTGATGGCTGGGCATATGACATAGGCTACGGCGGTCTAGATCATGTAATGGCAAGCGGCCGCAATGTGAACATTCTGGTGCTCGATACGGAAGTCTATTCCAACACCGGCGGTCAGGCCAGCAAGTCCACACCTCGCGCGGCAGTTGCCAAGTTCGCGATGGGCGGTAAGGGCTTACCGAAAAAAGACTTGGGCTTAATTGCGATGTCCTACGGATATGTCTATGTAGCCCGCGTCGCAATGGGCGCCAACGACCAGCAAACACTCCGTGCGCTGATCGAAGCCGAGTCGTATGATGGTCCATCCATCGTTATTGCATATAGCCCTTGTATTGCGCACGGCTACGATATGGCAAAGAGTCTGGAACAGGCAAAACTGGCGGTGCAGTCTGGTCATTGGCCCATGTATCGCTACGATCCACGGCTCGCAACCCAGGGACAAAATCCCCTCGTGATCGAATCCAAGGAACCGAGTATCCCGATCTCTCAATATGCATATAATGAGACCCGCTACAAGATGCTCACCCAAATGGATGAAGGTCGCGCCGAGGAATTGATGCGCGAAGCACAACAGGATGCCAAATCCCGCTGGACACTATATCAACAAATGGCAGCCATGCACTACAACGGCGACAAAAAGGAGTAAGCCATGACGGATCTTTCTACAACTTATCTTGGTCTGAACTTAAAAAACCCTCTCGTGGCTTCAGCCTCACCCCTCTCAAAAAAGCTGGATAGGGCAAAGAAACTAGAAGATGCAGGTATTTCAGCAATCGTGATGTATTCGCTCTTTGAAGAGCAGATCATCCACGAAAGCCTGGAACTGGATCACTACCTAAACCGTGGCTCAGATTCATTTCCAGAGGCACTATCCTACTTACCCGATGGCGGTATGTACGCGATCAAACCTGAAAAGTATTTAGACCAAGTGACAGGTCTCAAAAAAGCTTTGAAGATTCCCGTCATTGGCAGTTTGAACGGTGTTTCCAAAGGCGGCTGGACACGTTACGCACGCAAAATCGAAGAAGCAGGTGCAGATGCACTTGAACTCAATGTTTATTACATCGCCACCGACCTTGATATGACATCCAGTGACATTGAGGACACGCAGGTTGAATTGGTAGCGGAGGTAAAATCCGCCGTCAAGATCCCACTCGCCGTCAAGATCAGTCCGTTTGTCACATCCATTCCAAATTATGCAAAACGCCTGGTTGAGGCAGGTGCTGATGGGCTCGTGCTTTTCAATCGCTTCTATCAACCCGACTTTGATCTCGAAGAGCTGGAGATTATCCACAGCCTGGATTTAAGTACTTCGTCAGACCTAAGGTTGCCATTGAGATGGATTTCAATCCTGCATGGGAAAATCGATACTGATTTTGCTTTGACAAGCGGCGTACATTCCTACACAGATGTCTTAAAGTCCATGATGTCAGGAGCAAAGGTGGCAATGATGGCGTCGAATCTGCTACATAGTGGCGAGCAGGTCATTGGTGAAATACTGAGCAATCTTGAAACATGGATGAAAGAGCACGAATATGAGTCCATTCAGCAAATGCAAGGCAGCATGAGTCAGAAGTCAGTAAAAGAACCCGCTGCATTTGAACGTGCAAACTATATGAAGGTATTAAATTCGTTCAGAAATCTACCATAAATGTCATTGATATACAGTTGGTTACACAATAGGTAACAAAAAAGGCTCCTGAAAATCAGGAGCCTTTTAATTTCAAAAACTTGATTACCGCAATTATTCTTGAATTTGAGCGGGCGCATTCTTGCGCTGACGGAAGGTAATACGGGCACGCGTCAGATCGTAGGGAGACATTTCCATTGCCACACGATCACCGAGCAAGATACGAATATAATGCTTGCGCATTTTGCCGGAAAGATATGCCAGCACTTCGTGTCCATTATCAAGTCTTACGCGAAACTGTGTTCCAGGTAATGCCTCGACTACCAGACCTTCTGCTCGAATTTTGTCTTCTTCTTTTGCCATATTACCTCTTTATTCACCGTCTTTGGTGAATGTTTTGCGCTTACCGCGACGGATCGCCTTTTTCTTTTCCATACGGCGCTGCTCGCTCTTGGAGACGAACCAACGTTTGCGACGCACAGTGCTCAATACTTGGCTCTTAACAACCTTTTTTCGAAAACGCTTAAGAAGTGAATCTTGGGATTCACCGTTACGTAAATTTACTGATGCCAAACGAAGTCACCTCCTTTCCGCATAGAATAGCCGAATGAAAAAATCCTCGGCGCCGATACACAGGCTCGGTCCGAGGATTTTAGCTGGATAAAGAAACGACAAAATGATCAAAAGACCAACCGTACGCTTCACACTCCTCGTTTTTCGAGATGAGGGCATTTGCACGCCCTACAACCAAACCTGCAAACGAAATTATACATGATTCACGCGTGTATGCAAAGCATTATCACACGAAATATTAAAAGAAAAGCCCCTTGGCAATGACCTACTCTCCCAGGAGGTCGCCCTCCAAGTA
>CAZMQE010000325.1:0-3064 GCA_964568115.1 uncultured Anaerolinea sp. | reverse complement strand
GAACCGATCTGCAAACGTTTGATCTCATCCAGCGGCGTGGCAGATTCCCAGAACTCGATAAAGCCCGGTGTTTCATAGACAAGTGCGCGATAGGCATGTTGCGCCGCTTTGGACATTTCATCCATGGCGTTGCGCCATTGGGCTGGTATGGGATTTTCTTTGTGTGGCGCAGAAGCCAGGATGACCGCACTGGCGATCTGTTCGAGATGCCGATGCGCCAGATCGGGGTTAGCATACCGCGAAGCAATGATCTCGCCTTGCTCGGTCACGCGGAAGCGACCGTTGATACTCCCCACAGGTTGAGCACGGATGGCGTGATTAGCTGGTCCGCCCCCGCGCGCAATGGTACCACCGCGCCCGTGAAAGATGGTCAGCTTGACGTTGTGGCGTTGAGCAATGCGCGTGATCTCCTCCTGTGCTTCATACAACGACCAGTTCGCCATGAGGTAGCCGCCATCTTTATTGCTATCTGAATAACCGATCATCACCATTTGCTCATTATTGTGCGTCTTCAGGTGCGCGCGGTAGACGTCAGAGGCAAACAGAAGCTCGAGAATAACCGAAGCAGTTTTGAGGTCATTGATCGATTCGAAGAGCGGCACAATTTGGGGGATCGTTTTACAGCCCGCCCACTTCGCCAGCAGAAGCACGGTCAACACATCCGCTGCCGCATGCGTCATCGAGATCACAATGGGACCCAGCAATTCACTGCCATACACATCGCCCGTGCGTCCGATCAATTGAAAGAGCGACCAGGTCTCCGCGGTGGCGGGCGTCACGCCAGGATGATTTGAAAACGTGGGCGCAGGTTCACGCAGCAAGCGTGCCAGCAATTGGGTGCGTGCATTGGAGGAAAGATTCTCAAAATCAGATTCGATATTCAGCGCACGCAAGATCTCGCTCAACGCGGAGTTTAATCGACTCGAGTCTTCACGGCTATCGAGCCGCGCCACATGCAACCCGAAGATCTGCACTTTTTGCAACGCCGTTTGCAGTTCATCCTGCAACAACATGGGCGGCAGCGCAGAGGCGATCAACTCCAAAGGTTCCAGCAAATGTTTTTCATTCATACGCGCCTGATGCGGATACTGCCCCAACAAATGCGCTTTCATATCATCGCGTGAAGCCTCAGCCAGTTCATTCGCCAACAGCGCCAGCACCAAACGATATGGCTCAGTGGCATAACGTTGTTCAATATACGCGACATGCGCAGGGAACGGTCGACGCTTGTCGATCCATTCCAACAAAGCCGGTGGCGGCGCAATACGATTCGAACTCACACTCAACCGCCGACCCAGATCCTGGAACATGCGCCGATGATTTTCCACAGCCTGACCGCGATGCAGGCGCAAGGTCTCCGCCGTCACTTGCGAGGTGACATACGGATTCCCGTCGCGGTCGCCGCCGATCCATGAAGCGAGCTTTAGCCATGTACGCGGGACTTTCAAGCCGGGGTAATATTTTTCGATCGCCTTTTCCAGATCATCATACACGCGCGGGATGGTGTTCCACAAAAACGCATCTGCATAATACAAGCCGGTGCGCACTTCATCGGTCACGGTTAATTTGTCGGCGCGGGTGCGGTCAGTCAGCCACAAAGCGCTGATCTCAGCGTGCAAAGCTTTCACTGCCTCTTCCCGTTCGCGCATCGAAAGCGAGTTCTGATTGATCAGGCTAAGGAGTTGTGTGATGCGTTCCGTCTTCGAGAGTACGGTGCGGCGTCTCGCCTCAGTAGGATGTGCGGTCAAGACCAATTCGATGGATAACTCTTCCAGCAACGCGGACATTTGCTCACGCGTGAAGCCGCGCGCCTTAAGGACCGCAAACGCTTCGCCGATCGACTCCGGAACTGGTTCTGGATAAGAAGCGTCTTCACGCTGACGCAGCAACTGCACGCGCTGATTCTCCTCTGCGAGATTCACGAGATCAAAATACGAAGCAAAGGACGCGGCAACCACACGCGCATCTTCATTCTGCAAAGCCGATACTTCGCCATGCAAATGGTCAGCCGCAATGGCATCGCCGCTGCGCCGCGCCTTCGCCAACGCACGAATCCGTTCTTCCGTTTCAAAAATTCTCGGTGACTCGAGTTCAGAGATGACCTTGCCGAGCAGGTCTCCTAATAGATGAATGTTCTGTGATAGTTCCATGGTGGGGCTAGTATAAATCACTTTTGAATGACCATACCGCAGAGGGATGCGATCTCATGTACACCCAGTTACAATCGCGCATCTTTAAGGAGCACATCATGATCTATCAATTTGCATCCGGGTTTCACATCGGCACTGCCATCTCCGCATTGATCATTGGATTGTGCGTCATGTTCACGCGCAAAGGGACACGTCTGCATAAGCAACTGGGCTATGCCTACTTCTTCAACATGCTGGGACTCAATCTCTCGGCTTTTTTCATTTACCGACTTACCGGTCATTTCGGACCTTTTCATGGTGCGGCGTTAGCGAGCTTCATCACGCTGATCGCGGGCTTCATCCCTGCATACCTGCGCCTCCCCAATAGACGCTGGCTCGAGTTGCATTATGAATTTATGAATTGGTCGTATGTGGGTTTGGTCGCTGCGGGAGTTTCTGAAGCGCTTACCCGTTTGCCCGCGTCACCGTTCTGGTTGGCGGTGGCACTCGGCTCGCTAATGGTTTTCGTTGTGGGTGGTGTGTTAATCGCGCGCGGGCGTGGAAAATATCATTTCGAAGCGAGGCAGGCAACGGGTCAGCGTGAAGCGGGCTTTGATCTATCCACAGCGTTCAAACGGCGGCGCACAACTTGTAGTTGAATCGACGATCAGGCGGAAGAATCATCCGCCTGATTTTTTTATTTATGGGAGTGTATAATCGATTCATCTTTTGATGCGGAGGACGATCATGGCTTTCTCTGAATACGGCAAATACGACGGGTTGGGATTGGCAGAATTGGTTCGCAAAAAGAAAGTGTCACCGGGGGAGTTGGTGGAAGAAGCGGTTGCAAGGATCCAAACATATAATCCAAATAGGAATGAAGAAAGACACAATTCATGAATAATAAGTTGATCTTGATCACGGGGGCAACCTCA
>CAZMQE010000324.1:0-3088 GCA_964568115.1 uncultured Anaerolinea sp. | reverse complement strand
ATGTCCGCCCCTTTTTGTTTGGGGGATATAATCATTGCATGTGAGAATGTGAAGGAGAATGTCATGCCATCCCAGCAACCTGATCTTTCGATCTACACGCGTCCCGCTGAAATTCTACAAAAACTAATTCGCTTCAACACCACCAACCCGCCCGGCGAGGAAGCGGAATGTATCGCCTACATCCGCGGCATGTTGACAGATGCAGGCATCGAATCCACAGTATTGGAACGGACGACCAAACGTCCGAACTTGATCGCGCGCATTCAAGGCGCAGGCAAGGCTCCGCCGTTGTTGTTATACGGGCACGTGGATGTGGTCACCACCGAGAATCAAAAGTGGGAGCATGCCCCGTTCGAGGGTCAACTCATTGACGGCTTCATTTGGGGGCGCGGCGCATTGGACATGAAGGGCGGCGTGGCGATGATGCTTTCCGCATTCTTGCGCGCCAACGCGGAAGGTCTGCAACCGCCCGGCGATATTATCCTTGCCATCGTCAGCGACGAAGAAGCCGGTGGCGATGATGGCGCGAAGTTCCTCGTGGAGCAGCATGCGGACTTGTTCAAAGACGTCCGCCACGCGATCGGTGAATTTGGTGGATTCAGCTTGAACGTCGGAAAGCAGCGCTTTTATCCGATCATGATCGCGGAGAAACAAGTCTGTTGGATGAAAGCCACCGTGCGCGGACGCGGCGGTCACGGTTCCATCCCGGTGCGTGATGGGGCGATGACAAAGCTGGGGCGCCTGCTGCAACGACTGAACCAATCTGATCTGCCAGTACACATTACACCTCCGGCGCGCATGATGTTCGATGCCATGTCGGCGCAATTGAGTGGCGTGCAAAAAGCAGTGCTGGGGCAGTTGACGAATCCGAGGCTGGCGAACAGCGTAGTCAAGCTCATGGGCGAAAGCGGTCGGACGTTCTATCCGCTGATCCACAACACGGTCAGCCCGACCATTTTGCATGGCAGCAACAAGGTCAACGTGATTCCCAGCGAGATCGCCGTGGAATTGGATGGACGCTTGTTGCCGGGCTTCGGTCCTGAGGATATGTTGCGGGAATTGCAGCCCATCGTTGGCGATGATGTAGAACTTGAAGTACTGCGTTACGACCCGGGTCCATCGGAACCTGATATGCAGCTCTTCAACACGCTGGCAGATATTCTCCGCCAAGCAGACCCGGAAGGGACGCCGGTCCCACTCCTGTTGAGCGGCGTCACAGACGGACGCTTCTTCTCACGCCTCGGCATTCAAACCTATGGCTTTTTGCCGATGCCCCTGCCCGAGGACTTCAACTTCTCGCAAACCATCCATGCCGCCAATGAACGTGTGCCTGCCACCGCGATCGCATTTGGCGCGGATGCCATTTATCAGGCACTACAGAGATTTAGTTGAGGTTGAAACAATTTCGTTACATGGTACAAAATACAAATAAGTCATGGAATTGGAGCGAAAGGAAAACAATATGGAACCGAACACGATCAAGCCAAGCATCGCCCCCGCGCTCACGGGCCTCAGCTTCCGTCATTTTATGGGCGAGAGCGATTATCCCAAAATGCTCAACGTCATCGAAGCCAGCGCAGAAGCGGACAAGATCGAGCGTGCCGATACGCTTGAGGATATTGTCAAGAACTATGCTCATCTAACGAACTGTGATCCATATCAAGATATGATCTTTGCCGAGGTCGAGGGTGAAGTGGTCGGCTACTCGCGCGGCTGGTGGACGGACGAAACCAACGGTCCCTTGATCTATGCCCACGTAGGCTTTTTGGCTCCCGTCTGGCGGCGCAAAGGCATTGGGCTTGCGATGCTGCAATGGGTTGAAGAGCGTTTAAGGGAAATTGCAAAAAACCATGCACAAGATCGGGAAAAATGTTTTCAAGCTTTTTCCACGCATGCGCAAACAAGCTTGAATGGCATGCTCGAAAAAAACAACTACCAGCCGATCCGTTATTTTTACGAAATGGTCCGCCCCACCATGGAGACCATCCCTGATTTTCCATTGCCACACGGCTTGGAAGTCCGCGCCGTGTTACCCGAACATTATCGTGCCATTTGGGATGCCGACATAGAAGCCTTTCAAGACCATTGGGGCTTTTCAGTTCCGACCGAAGATGATTATCAAGCCTGGCTGACGAACAAGCACACCTTCCAACCGCATTTGTGGAAAATCGCCTGGGATATCGCCACCGACCAGGTTGCGGGCCAGGTCAAAACGTTCATCAATGTGGAAGAGAATAAAAAATTCAATCGTCAGCGTGGCTATACCGAGTTCATCAGCGTGCGCAGACCCTGGCGCAAACAAGGCTTGGCGCGCGCTTTGATCGCGCAAAGTTTGCTGGCACAAAAAGAGGCTGGCATGACCGAATCCGCTTTAGGCGTGGATACCGAGAACCTGAGCGGAGCCACCCGTATCTATGAAGAGTGTGGCTTTCAAGTGACGAAACGCAATACCGTCTATCGAAAATATTTTTAGTATTCACACAAACACCGGGAGTAAAACAATGAACATAGCAACCGATCTCGAAAAGGAAATTGAGAGCTTCGTCAACAAAGCCATGCAGGCGTGGAATATCCCCGGGCTGGCGCTGGTCGTCGTCAAAGACGATCAAGTTGTGATCGCCAAAGGCTTTGGGGTCCGCGAGATCAACAAGCCCGAGCAAGTGGATGAGCACACTTTGTTTGCCATTGGCTCGAACACCAAAGCATTCGTCGCAGCCGCAGTAGGATTGCTGGTGCAGGACGGCAAACTGGCATGGGATGATCCTGTCACCAAGCACCTGCCCGCTTTCAAAATGTACGACCCGCACGCCAGCGACCTGCTTACTGTGCGCGACCTGCTCTGTCACCGCAGCGGACTGGGCACATGGGCGGGCGATGTGCTGCTATACAGCAGCGCGCCCGCTTCTGAGATCGTGCAGCGCCTGCGCTACCTCAAACCTGATCACAGTTTCCGCGGCGCGTATGGCTATTCCAATTTGATGTTCATCGTGGCGGGCGAGGTGATCCAAACCGTATCGGGCATGACCTGGTTCGAGTTCGTCCAGAAACGTATCTTCGAGCCGCTCGGTATGCAAGACAGCCTCATGGG
>CAZMQE010000323.1:1312-3100 GCA_964568115.1 uncultured Anaerolinea sp. | reverse complement strand
GCGGACTCTGCTTGAGAGCAGACGCGCAGCGGCTCGTAGCCATGCCTGTGATGAAGATGATGTTGTTCACGGTGTGCTGTCTGTCCTAGCGTAACAAAGAATCAGCTTCAGCTTGAAACTGTGTCAATGCATCGAATGCACCCAGACCAATGCCCTCAAAAATTTGTTCCAGCTCAAGCATATTGTGCGTCAGGAAGATCAGCACCGAGTTATTGCTGGGATCGGCTCGCCACCAACCTCCGAAAGCGCCGGGCCAGCCAACTGCACCCATTCCGCCGCCGCAAGGTTGCAGCCCCGCCTTTAGGGGATCGAGCACCGTTGCGACCCCTAACCCGAATCCATGACCCGTGTTGAGAATGGACCGGGCTTTTACCAGTTGGTCCTCGCTCAGGCAGTTGGTCACCATGCGATTTAAGGTCTCAGGTTTCAATAACCGGACACCATTGACAGTGCCCGCATTTAGGAACATCCTTGCGAAGGTAAGATAATCGTCCACGGTTGACCATAGCCCCTGCCCACCAGAGACAAATGCCATACCAGCGGGGCGTTCAGGGAGAAAAGATGCACCGGGTCCAACATGCAGCATACAGAGTTGTCCCGAAGCGTCAAATCCATATGCCACTGCTCGCCGCTGTTGCTTCTCAAGTGGAACCGCAAAGCCCGTGTCATTCATTCCGAGTGGGTCGAAGATGCGGCGTTTGAGTACGTCACCCAGGGGTGCATTTTCGATCCGTGCAATGAGCAAGCCTAATAGATCGGTGGAGTGACCATAGTGAAATGCCGTTCCCGGCTGATCGATCAAAGGCAGTGCGGCGAGTCTAGCGATCCAATCATCGGGGGGTACTTCGCTGTCGATACTCCCACCCAGGGCTTCTTTATAGGCACTGGCGATAGGGTCAGAATGCCAGTCTCCATAGGTTAAGCCTGAGCGGTGAGTCAGTAAGTCTTCAAAGGTGATTTGGCGCTCTGCCGGGTCGGTCTGATCGAGCGCGCTTGTAGATGAGCGCAGGACATGCATCTGCGAAAACTCGGGTGCCCAACGCGTAATCGGATCGTTTAACGCGAATTTTCCCTCATCCATTAACATAAGCGCCAGCGTGGACGTGAGCGGCTTTGTCATGGAGGCAATACGGAATATTGTATCCCTCTCCATGGGCAGCTTGGATTCTATATCCCTCCAGCCTACTCCCGCAGCATGTATGATCTCGCCATCCTGCCAAATCAGGGTTGCTGCACCTGCAAGACCGCCATCAGCGACAATTTTTCTGATCGCCGCTGTGATACGTTCTTCTGCCATAAATTTTCTCCTTGGTTTTGTTTGTGCCTAACGGTTCGCCCTAGCGGATAGCGGGCATGGGCTCTGCTTGTGAGCAGAAAAAAACTTAAAGCTACGCATGCGCGAAGTGTGGCAAGGACAGTCGAGTACGCACCTTGTTGGCGCAGTTTCTTTACTTGAATTGCATTGAACGCTCACATTGCCAATCCTCATCGACTTTTTTACATTGTATATCTAATTGTTTCTCTATCCATTCCCCTTTGATCTTCAGTTCCACTGTAATGCGGACTGTCGATAAGGTGTCATCATTATTGAGCGTTTGAAAGTTTTCATTTCTATATGGAGTTCTAATATTCCCCGCCCACTCTAAAAAATTGATTCTTGCTGCCGCTTCCGGACCGTCCATCGGCGTACACCGAACACTGACTGTCACCAAAAGCAAAGCAATCGCGACTACTCTCCAAGTTCGTTTCATTTCTTTGCCTCTTCAAAGTAATTCAACGCTAGCTTTT
>CAZMQE010000323.1:0-1212 GCA_964568115.1 uncultured Anaerolinea sp. | reverse complement strand
CCCACCACCTCGATAAACTTTTTGGGGCTGGCGGATTCACCTTGATGATCGCCTGGTTGACTGCGTCACAAATTTTTTGCGCAACGGACATTGATTCCAGTGCAATGCCGCCTCGCATGATCCCTTTCGTGCCTTCAATGTGTCCTGTAACTTCCAAACCGGTATCTCTCGTCAGCAGGGAAGTATATACCCTCACTGCCAGTTCTTTTAGATCGGCTGATGCTAACTGAATGCCAGATCTATCCCCGCTGCGTACCCAGATGAGCCACTCGGATGTCAAAAGTAGCCCTGTGTAGACCGTTGTATCCAACCCGTCATTCAGCCAGGAGATGAGTTTATTGGTGTTTTTCTGCGTGGAGGTGGTTTCATAACATAAAAGCGTTTCGGTTTCCCAGTTACCCAGTTTATGTTCCTGAAAATGTTTCCGAACAGCCAGGAACAACTCAGGACGTAATTGCCCCACGGGACATTCTCGCGTGGTGCGGTTATAGTCACTCATGTTTTACTCTTTCCGAGACTATTCCTTGCCTCAAAGAAGTAGTTTCATTAGATCCACTGCAAACATTTATACGCCATTCAGTGTAGCTTGTTTCATCAAAAGTGCTAATGCCGCAGCCGTCACGCTGGCTGGTAACAAGCCCAGAGCCAATAAGCCCAATCCATCCAAAGTATCACCGGTTAACAAAGCCAACAGTCCCCAGCCCGCAACAGTGGCGGCGACCCACCAACCGGCATGGGACAATCGTCGCCGGAGCAGCAGCCATTGTGTGATCCCGATCGCCAAGCCCAGCGAGAGAAACGCCTGATCGAGATCCTGATAACCGTTTCTCCAGTGCAGCCAATCAGGCATGAGAACCAGCAGGATTCCGAGCAGCCAGCCTCCCGCAGTCGCGAGCACCCACCCGCTCATCTGTGGCAGGTAACGGCGCAATAACGCGGATTGAAATGCGCCTGTCAACAAGCTGACCATGGGAATAAAGAAGTACAGATACAAATAATCTTCGGTAATGCGGCGCACCCCATTCACATAAAGGAAGTCACCGACTAGTAGTGTGATAATGGTCAGAATCATAAAGTTGAGCAACAAGGCAATCGGGATACAGAGGAACGATTGAATGATCCACAGTGGATATAACAACCAGCGGGGCTCCTCATTATTCATGATCATTATGACTATCTCCTTTCAATCTCATTTCCACTGCCCAACAGTTT
>CAZMQE010000322.1:0-3102 GCA_964568115.1 uncultured Anaerolinea sp. | reverse complement strand
GCCAGCGGCATGTTCGCCAATCGTTTTACCATTTTGCATCCCGAACGCGTCAAAGCTGCGACCATTGGTTCGCCCGGCGGCTTCCCTATTTTGCCTGTTGCCACCTTCAACGGCGAGCAACTCCCCTACCCCGCAGGCATCGCCGATCTTGAGGCGTTGACGGGTATACAATTTGATTCAACAACGTACAACACAATTCCACAATTGATCTACATGGGCTCGCTCGACGATAACGACTCGCTTGATTACGACGATGGCTGGGATAAAACCGCTGCGCAATTGGTGGATCGACTCTTCGGCATCGATCCGCTTACACGCTGGGACGCTGTCGAAGCAATCTATCAAACGGCGGGCGCCGACGCGCAATTCCTTTTGGTGGATGGCGTTGGACATGACCGCAAGGCATTGCAAAACTACTCAACCGAATTCTTCAAGAACATTCTGGCTGACGAATAAACCCGGCGCTTCCATCCAAGCTTCAATCTGATTCGGTTACGAAAACCGACTCGCCGCTGACAAAGTCAGCAAATGCAAAGGCAGGTAATCATGAATTCCAATCTTCAAAAGATCGACCATGTTGTTGTGCTGATGCTTGAGAACCGTTCGTTCGATAATATGCTCGGGTGGCTGGGCTCTTCAGACAAAGGCAGACAGAAGGTCAATGGTGTCGCGGGCAAGGAGTTGAGCAACCCGATACCAGCCTTCGCCAAACCACCGCGCGGACTCAAATCCATTTCAGTCGGTAAAGAAACGGTGATGACCAACCCCAACCCTGACCCAGGCGAGGGCTATCCACATGTCAACACCCAGCTATTTGGGCGCATCAGCCCCAAGTCCAATCGCCATGCGCCTTTTAACGCAAAGCCTTACAACCTGCCCCCCGGTACATTGCCTGATCCCGCCCCCATGAACGGCTTTGTTTTGGATTACATCTACAATTTCCTTGATGTTCGCAAGCGCATGCCAAGGTATGACGAATACAAGATCATCATGAATTGCATTGATGAGAATTCAATCCCCGTGTTGAGCACGCTCGCCAAAGAATATGCCGTCTTCGATGCGTGGCATGCCTCGGTGCCAAGTCAGACGCTATGCAACCGTTCCTTCATGCATGCAGCAACTTCACACGGCTACGTTCTGAACTCACCCTTTTATCACTGGCTGTTACATGCCTCCCCCACCATCTTCAATCGCATCGAAGACAAAAAAGATCCCGCGCTCACATGGAGAGTCTATTACGACAAGCTGGATATTGTCTCGCTGACCGGTTTGCAAAACCCGGATTTGTGGAAATACAGCGCGTCCAACTTTAAGTACATGGAAGATTTCAGAGAAGATGCCAAAAACGGGACCCTGCCAAGTTATTCCTTCATTGACCCGCGCTTCTTCATCGACCACAACGACCAACATCCACAAGTCGGGAAAAAGATCCTGGAAACTTCCAGCGTGCTAGCCGGTGAAATCTTAATCGAGGATATTTACCGCACCGTTCGCGAAGGACCCAAATGGGAGAACACACTGTTGATCATCACATTTGATGAACACGGCGGTTGTTATGACCATGTTTCACCACCCGCAGCCACCCCGCCCGACCCAAAGCATCCAAAGGGTCAAATGGATTTCAGCTTTGACCGCCTAGGGATCCGCATACCGACCGTGATGATCTCACCCTACATCAAAAAAGGCACTGTGATCTCGGACGTACACGACCACACCTCCATTCTCAAAATGATCGAGGATCGCTGGGACCTTGAACCATTATCCGAGCGCGATAAACATGCCAATGATTTCTCAAAGGTCTTGAGTTTAAAAACACCTCGCAAGGATTTCCCTGAGATCAAAGCCCGTCGCTATGAAATTTCCAAAAAAGCGCGGGAGGAGCCGCTCAATGATCTCCAAAAGGGCATGCTCATGATCATGGCTGGTTTTGAAGATGCGCGCCAGATCGAACGGGATGAAACCATTTTCAAAAAGGCAGAGGGTCTTTATCAACTCGTCGAGGATGAAGGGCGGATTGCCCATATCAAGACCGTCGGTCAGGCAATTGACTTCACCATGGATTTTGACCGGCGCACTTCAAAGCGTTTGTCATTTTGGAAATGGCTCTGGCGAAAAATAGAACGGATCTTTGAATAAAAAGGATGATTGAATGAACGCTATCGCTTCCATTTTGGACCTTCAACCTGCTCTCGTGATCGATGGCGCGCTCGCCACCGAATTGGAGCGCCGCGGCTGTGACTTGAAGGATAGTTTGTGGTCTGCCAAGATTTTGCTCGAGCAGCCTGAGAAGATCAAGCAGGTGCATTACGATTATTTCAAAGCGGGGGCAGATTGTGCCATCACCGCCAGTTATCAAGCCACTATCGCAGGCTTTGCCAAACGCGGACTTAGCGAAGCCGAGGCAATTGCCTTGATGAAAAAATCAGTGACGCTTGCCAAAGAGGCGCGCGATGAATTTTGGGCAGATGAGGCAAATCGGGCAGGCAGAGTAAAACCCTTCGTCGCTGCTTCGGTGGGACCTTACGGTGCTTATCTTGCGAACGGTGAGGAATACACCGGCAATTACGGACTCACCGAAAAAGAGCTGATGGATTTTCACCGTCCGCGGATGAGGGCGTTGATCGAAGCCGGTGCGGACCTGCTGGCGTGTGAGACGATCCCCTGCCTCATCGAAGCGCAGGCATTGGTCAAACTTTTGGGCGAGTTTCAAAGCGTCCACGCATGGATCAGTTTTAGTTGTCGTGATGAAGCGCATGTCTGTGAGGGCGATAGATTCGAAGATTGTATCCGGCAGATCGAAGCGAGTCCATTCGTGGATGCGGTCGGCGTCAATTGCACATCGCCCAGGTTTATCCCAGCCTTGATCCGTGAGGCGAAAAAAGCAACGCAGAAACCTGTGCTGGTGTATCCCAATTCCGGCGAGACATACGACGCCGCAAAAAGTGATTGGGATGGACATCGCATTTACGAATCGTTTGGGGAAGAGGCAAAGGAATGGTACAACGCGGGCGCGCGCCTGATCGGCGGTTGTTGCCGCACTACGCCGGAGGATATTCAAGCGATCGCGGGTTGGGCTCGTAATCACCCGTAGGGGCGGAGCAA
>CAZMQE010000321.1:0-3137 GCA_964568115.1 uncultured Anaerolinea sp. | reverse complement strand
AGCACGTGGATGTAATCGCGGACACAGGTCCCATCGGGGGTGGGGTAATCATCCCCGAAGACGGTGATCTTTTCGCGCTGACCCAGCGCGACCTGTAAAACGAGCGGGATGAGATGAGTCTCAGGGTCATGCATTTCGCCCAAATCTTCGTGAGCCGCGCCGCATGCATTGAAGTAGCGCAGGGCGGCATAGCGGAAGTCATACACTTTATCCATCCAATGCAGGAAGCGTTCAATGATGAACTTTGATTCACCATACGGGCTGCCAGGCACGATGCGCTCATTGGCTTTGATGGGAATTTCTGCCGGGTCATCGAAGAGGTTGGCAGTGGACGAGAGAATGAAGCGGCGCACTCCATGTTCCACCGCGCTTTCAATGAGGTTGAGCGCATTGCGGACGTTATCGGAGAGATACAGGAAGGGCTTCTCCATCGATTCGCCGACGAGCGTGTTGGATGCGAAGTGCATAATGCCATCGGGTTTGTGCGCGGCGAGGGCGGCATCGATCGCGGCGCGATCTTTGAGATCGCCGAGGATGAATTCCGCTTTGGGGTGGACGGCGGCGCGGTGTCCCTGTTGGAGGTTATCGAACACGACCACCGAATCACCTGCGCGGATCAGTTCAGAGACAACGGTGCTGCCGATATAACCAGCCCCGCCTGTGACGAATACTTTCATGGTTTCACCTTTTGAGTAAGAGATTTATTTGGAATTGTACCTGATTGAGGATTTCCCAAACACTCAATTCCAAGCTGGATGCATGACGGCTTGATGGGGTTTAGGTTAACGTTCAGCTCGAATCAAAAGCGGGACTGCGCTTCACCGACAGTCCCGCTTTGCGTAAAGACTTTTACAACAGGTTTGTTTTCATTGATGAAACGAAGCCTGTTTTGTGTTGCTGGTTACGGGATTTGAAGTCAAAGTTACCAGATCCACTTCAAGAACATTTACGTTTGGATAATATTCCGCCAGGTTCTCCCGATTCCCCTGCTTAAGATAGTCGAACAGTTTGTTGGCATTTTCTATCATGACAACCAGAACCTTTTGACCATTGGTAAAGATTGGTTTTAGATTGTGAGCCTCGCTCTCGATGATTTTGGTGTTTTGCCCGCTTTCTAATGAAACCATCCAAAGGGTTGAAGTATTTATATTAAATGATGTGGGTGAACTGCCAAATAGATCCAAGGCTACATTGTCATCAATGTTTACTGTATTTGCGAGGGTGGAAGTTGAATACAATATTCCTTTGCCTTCGGCATCCCACAAAAGTGCCTGTGGAGCCTCTGCTGCAGGGAATGTGCTTTCAATGCTTCTGGTACTAACGTTGAAGATTACGATGTTGTTGCCTGAAGCTGCCGCGATCCTTGAGCCATCAGGCGAAATAATAGCTCCGTAAGCATGATCATCCAATACTTGTTCTTGTTTTGTTGATAAATCCAGTATGCCCAGCCCACTACCTGAGCAGCTGGTTGAGTGGATGATGTAATTATTCTGAGGGGCAAGGCTGAACATGTGTCTTCCAAAAGGTGCCAGGCTCTCGAGGCTTGATACCCCATCAGCGGGATCGGGTGATCCGCCACCGCAGCCTGAATGGACTGTAAATTGACCCTGTTCCTGTTGCGCGCCTGTCGAGAGATCAATGCTTTTTGCGAGCATATTCTCAACTGGATCTATCGCAGAAGCGTAATATATTTTCTGATTGTCATTTGACCATGCGACGGTCGGAAGTGTCCACGCTACATCATCGGCAAGTTGACGAATATTTTTGCCATCAATGTCTGAAACCATAAGGGCTCTCGCATTCGTGTCAGTCATTTTCAGAAATGCGATCCTGGTTCCATCGGGAGAAATTTGCGGATTGCCATACCAAAGTTTTGGTAAGCCTGTATTGCTGGGATCTGCATCGTTGGTAAGTTGACTTTCGACTCCATTAATACTTATCCAAAGATTGTTGTCTCGAATAAAAGCCAGTTTGCCCTGCAATTGACCGTTGACGGATGTACCATCCACAGGCGGTGTTAGTGTGGCTGGGATCGCGGTGGGTGGTATTGGTGTGGTGACCACTGAAAATGTACTTGAGCAGGCGAGCATGAATAAAGCAATTACGATAAGACTTAAAAACTTTCTCATTCCTATTTTCCTCGGTATTTTAGAAATTTAACTTGCTTACAGCATGAAGAACGTAAAAACAGCCTGAGTTGTTCCCCAAGAATAGAAACCCCTCACCTTGCTATCTCTGTGTGGGAGCCCCACAGGGGTGCTTCGCGAAGGGGCAAACGGACACGCCAATTCATCGTCACAATCAGGCACCGCACTGAGCCTGTCGAAATGGTGAGGTCCCACTGCCCTTCGCCTGTAGCCCCGTTTTCTTGTCAATACAGATTATGCAGTGTTAAATTTCCAGTTGGGATACTGCTTTTGCAGGAAGGGCAGGTGATCGGTCCACGTTTGTGCGTCTGTAATTTCCAAAGGGAAGGGTTCGGGCTTCTGGTCAGGGATATTGTTTTCACGATATCCCCAGCGGAAGCCTAGCAGTCGCGTGATGCCCTCCTCTCTGGATTTAATGGGAATGCTTACAAGGAAGGCATCCGCAGTCCAGTGTAGCTCTGTGTGATTTCCAAGGTTAAGACATGGCGCGTCAAATAGCTCGGGCATGAAGCCTGAAGAAAAGAATGGGACATCTGCCTCGCCAAATGTAGGAGCGATATCCACAGAGAATACTTTGTTGGTTTGGATCAGTTTGCCGTCTTGAGTGTCGAAATAGGCGCTGGTTATGATCTGCAGCCAGCCGCAAAAGGTGCGATACCCGGAACCTGCATACTCTTGAATGCGCGCATGGATGACTGGATAACCATATGTCAAATCCAGAACTTGATTCAGGCCCGGGATCGAGTCCATTCCGGCTTTGACAGGATCATCATTGACTCCATAGTACACCACCACGTTGCCGTTATATCCCCGCAGTGTGAAAGGAATCGATGCAGCGACTTGGTCGTAGAGATTCCAATGTGCCATGTCGGGATGCTCCTTGAATAGAGTTCATAACCCAGTCAGATTAATACCAGTGCTTGTAATTATACGCTTGACATCCAATATCGAATCAAAACGGGACTGCGCATCACGCACAATCCCGTTCAC
>CAZMQE010000320.1:0-3152 GCA_964568115.1 uncultured Anaerolinea sp. | reverse complement strand
CTGCTGGAAGAAGAGGGCGTGGTCTTCGTCAAAGACAAAGTGGATATGAAAAAGTATGGGTGGAAAGGTCCCGGCGAGGCAGAAGAACCAAGGCAGGAAACATTGTTCTGAGTGGTAGTAAAATCATTTAACCGTGATACCTTTGCAATTTATAAGTGAAGCAAAGAAAGGTTCATATGGATATTTATCTGGCAACCGAACATGCGTATCATCTTGTCCCCCAATTTAGCGTGGATGTGGCGCGCGATCGGGTAGAGCAAAAGAAATTGAATCTCGTTGCGGGAATGTTGGGATCATTGTTCTCACGTTCCAAACCTGATGAACTTCAACTAGCAACAGTCGAAAACCGCGTCGAGCCGTTCTGGCTATTGGAGGCTTCATCGCGTACTTTGTATGATCGTGCCCGGACTTACACGGTCCCTGCCAGCGGACCGGAAGTTAAAAGCGTATCCGTGATGGGACAGGACCTGCCCACGGTGCCTCAACCAAAAACCGAACCGGCTTTTACCCTCACTGGGATCGAACATTGCATCCAGGAACTTCAAACCCGACAGACCTTCGATGGCATCACAGGCAGCAAGGTGGATCTCTTGAAGTATGTCAGCACCGCAAAGACGGAAATCGCCGATATCAACACCTTCGCGCCCGAGGGCGTGCTGGTCGTACCACCGCAGGTAAAAGCCAATGCTGTCGTACGCCAGGTGACCGCTGAAGTTGTCCAACCCGTTCAGAATGTTCAAACCATTCACGAGGAACGCGTGGATATCCTGACGATCGACCTGAACTTTCGTCCCATCTATGCCTTCGAATATGAATGGACCACAAAAAATAAAAAGGTGGTCATCGAGTTTGATCCGCTCACGGGTGACATGCACACCGGCGGAAAAAAGTGGAGTGACCAGATCAAGGGGCTGCTCACACGCGACCTTTTATTCGATGTCACAGCCGATGCCTTCGGGACGATCGTACCCGGCGGCAGCATCGCAGTGAAGCTGGTCAAGGCGGTCGTGGATCGAAAGAAATAAACACTATGAACTTACCGGCGTGGTGAGACAACGTCGACTCCTGGAGAAAGAGGGAATCGTTTTCGTCAAAGATAAAGTTGATCTCAAAAAATATGGCTGGTCCGGATTTGATAGAGATTCAAATCCCGACCAGCCAAGTTTGTTTTGATATATCGTGTCATCGCCACCACACCCAAAATCGCTTTGATGACTGACTGCGGTTGATCCAAATTGATGGCATGGGTGCTATCTTTTACAAAGATATGTGTGCTATTAGTGGAGAGCGACTCAAATTCGGTTTGCAGATCATTGAAGGTCTGCTGAAGTTCAGCCGCGGGGAAATCATCGCCCAGCCCGATGGATTGTAGAGCCGCTTCGTCAGGCATATCAGCGCTGAGAATAAACAGAGGCATATCTCCAAGTTTCCCTGTTGCACGGACTTCCGCAGAAATTTCGGGCAGAGCGCGCAGTTCTGCCAGCATCGTATCGAAAAACGAAGGATGGGAGATCATCATCAAATAGACTGGTTGAACATCCTTTGGCATTTTTGCCACTTGAGGCGGAGCAAAATCCTTGCCTATGGATGAACTGCCGATCATGCGCAAGATACCAAACCGCGCCATGAATCCCATCACACTAAAATATGACTGCTGTTGTTTATAGAGCCGCAGGTATTCAGGCGGAAGGCGCTCCAACTGATCTTCGTGACCTGAGTCCACCAGGATCATGCCAGCTACTTCATCCGGATATTGGCTGGCAAACACACGCACGGTAAACCCGCCCAACGAATGCCCCACAAGAATATAAGGCGGCTCAATCTTTGCATTGACGAGCAATTGATGCAATTCCTTTGACATTTGCGTCGCTGTACGCGGATGCGGTGAGACGTCGCTCCAGCCATACCCGGCGCGATCATACGTGCAGATGCGCACAGACTTGGCTACTTCAGGTTGGATGCCCTGCCAACTGGTGGAGAAATCACCCGCGCCCGCATCCACAACCACGGTCGGACCTTCCACTTCTCCCGTGCAGTAGATATGAAGGCTATAACCACCCACATCCACGCGCTGACCAGGAGGCGGAACCTGCTCAAAATCTGCGGCAGTAGTCCGACGCTGATAGATATAGCCGATGGCTAGAAGAATAACAACAATAAGCACAAGCCAAAGCACAAAGCGCGGCATCCATGAGAGGACTTTGGAAAGTATAGAAGTTTGAGTGGTCATGCCTGTTTTCCTTTCTTATTTTTCAATCAACGAAAAGACTCTGACCAAAAAGAAAGCCAGCGATGCGCCGAAGATGGAGCAACCAACAGCGATCAACACGGTCTGGCTAAATGGGTCAGTAAGATTTCTTGCACCCACCGCCATACCAATGCCAGCCACTGCCAGTACAGCAAAGGCAACAACCGTTCGAATAATTAAGTACTTGGTATTCATATTTTTCTCCTTTTATTTTATTTACATACTATTGTGTATGTAAATTGATTAAAAAAATTAGCTTACTTCTGCAATCCTGAAATTAAAATATCTGCAAAGGATTCGGCGCTGTCCTTCAACGAAAACGACTTCGGCGAAGTCAGCCACAATTGGATCGCACCGTTTTCAAACGCGATGAATGCACGCGCCATATCCAGCGGATCCATGTCGTTGCGAAGGATGCCCAATGTGATCCCCTGCCGCATGGCATCGGCGATCCCTTCGAGCTGGGCATAACCAGCTTCCAACTGTTTCTTGCGACCAGCCTGCAACTCAGGGGCAAGTCCGGTTTTGAACAAGCCCAGTTCCATCACCGCTCGCGCTTCCTTATCATCCTCGATCACCGCACATAGCCGCACAAAAATCCGCCGCAAAATTTCGATAAAGGTTCCGCCCTCAGAGACCGCTTGTTGCACAACCGAGGCGCCGCGCGCAGAAAGTTCCTGGACAAGTGTATTGTATAGGTCTGCTTTGCTTTTGAAGTGCCAATAGATCGCGCCGCGTGTGACCTTCGCAGCTTTGGCGACATCATCCAACGTCGCAGCGGCATAGCCCTTCACGCTGAACACAGCCAGTGCCGCCTTCAACACAGCGGCGCGGGTGACTGCGGCTTCTTCTTTGGTACGCTTCATATTATACATACTATCGCGTATGTATAATATTGTCAAGG
>CAZMQE010000319.1:0-3181 GCA_964568115.1 uncultured Anaerolinea sp. | reverse complement strand
ATTTTGAAGAAGGTTTGTGCATGCAAATCATGCACATTGGACCATACGCCACCGAACCCGCTACTGTCGAACGCATGCGCACCTTTGCAGTAGAGAACGGCTATCGCGACCGCGTGGGACCACCCAATGGCAAGCATCATGAAATCTACCTAGGCGATCCGCGCAAAGCCGACCCGGCGAAGTTAAAAACGGTATTGAGGCATCCGCTGGAAAAAGCGTAGACAGGTACAAAGGTAAGCAAGTAAACAGATAGCAGGTTTTTATGATTTCTTGTTTACGTGTCTACTTATATACATACTCACTATGAATTGCTACTATCACCCTAATAACCCCGCAATTGGTCTCTGCAAATACTGTTTGCGTGGCTTATGCCAAGATTGCGCCGCACATGCAGGGGATTCTTTAGCCTGCAAGAACTTGCATGAAGCACAAGTGCGTGACATGGAATTGCTGATGCAGAAGAATATTCTGCAATCAAAACGCGTCGGGTCAGATTATGTACGGAACACAATCTTCTACGGCAGCGTTGGATTATTGTTCACAGCCTTCGGCATTTCCCAACTCAGATGGCTGGGATTGCAGGCGGTCGTCTATTTGATGATCGGGGTTGCGTTGCTTTGGGCGGCGGCAGCAAATTATTTGGAGAGCAGAAAATATAAATAGTCACGCTCCTGCCGGGCTAAGCCCCGACAGGAGCGACAAGGAGCACATGGGCACCTGGATATCACATCTACGCATCGCAGAAAAATTGCTTGAGCACTTCCCTGAATTGGATGAAGTCACTTTTACATTCGGCAATCTCTCCCCCGATTCCGGCATCCCCAACGCCGATTGGACGGAGTTCGACCCGCCGAAGGAGGTCACCCACTTCCTGCGGAGAGGCGAAGGCGAACATGCCATCCACGATCTGGTGTATTACGAGCAATATCTGGCAAACATCAAAGCGACAGCAGATATAAAACTTTACAGTTTTCGCCTCGGGTATTTCTTCCATTTGATCTGCGACATTATGTGGGCAAAACGAATTGCTACTACAACAAAGCAAGAATTTAAAGGTCTTTTTGATACTGAGCCTGGAAAAGCAATTGGCATTATCAAGGATGATTGGTACGGGTTGGATCAACTGTATGTCCGAGAGCATCCTGAGAGCAATTTCTGGCGCGTGATCATGGCGCATCCGAACCCACCGTCTTATTTGCCCTTTGTAAAAGACGCGGCACTGCATCAACAATATGAGCACATCCGCAAGTATTACAGCGCGCAGGAGGATCACTGGTTTTTATCCCTGCCGTATCAATACTTGAATGAAAATACCATGAGCCGCATCGTGGCAGATAGTATCACGGCAGTTTTATATGTGCATGAGAAAGTACAGTCTATGAACAGCTTTGATGGACTGCAAAGTAGTGTACAACTGTTGCCAGAAGCGCTGACCACGCCTTATCAAGCCCCTTTAGGAAATTGACCTGCAACTTCTTTCAAACCTCTGCGTATGTCCTTGTAGAAATCATTGAAAGGAGTTCAACATGAACACGAATTACAAAACATTGACCCGCAGTACATCCAACCGCATGATCGCAGGCGTGTGCGCAGGCTTGGGCGAATACCTCGGTATTGACCCGACCATCGTCCGTTTGCTGACCGTATTGGCGTTCTTCACTGGATTTGGTGGAATCGCGATCGTGTATTTGGTCATGGCACTCGTTGTCCCTGAGCAGACCCAGATCACGCAGTAAGCACAACTCCATCCAGAAAATAAAATCGGAACTGATAACTCAGTTCCGATTTTATTTAAACCATAGCTGCGCTCAGATCACATTTTTCAGCTTAATCCTGTTTCTCCTGCATGATCTGCCACTTGGAAATATCCGACCGGCTGACAAAGATCATGATCGACATGAAGATGAGGAAGATCAAGACCACAAAGAGAATTCCCTGGAAGACGGGTATCAGGAAGATCAATGAGAAAATCACCGTTAAGAGCGACAAGTACACACCCACGATCCGATACGCAAACCACTTGCCAAAGACATTGGGACAATACAGGAAGAACATAGCCGCGGTCAAGATAATCGAAATGCCAAAGGTTGGAACAACGCTAAAGAACCGCGTGAGATAAGCAACGAACAGGTAATAGAACACATTGATCATCCCAAGGAAAAGATAATGGAAAGGATTAAACTTCACGGCAAATATTTGCGCGAAGAAGAAGACCACGATCAGGAAGAGCACCAGGGACACTGGTGAATACCTCATCAAACTTTGAATCTGATCCAGGTAGCGTTGTTGCTCAAGAAAGAAAACACCCATATCCTGGGTTGTGGAAAAATCGTTCACTTCAAAGCGGAGCGTGGTGCCTTCGGCGGTTTTCTCCACAGTATGCGGTATGCCTTCTCGATAGATCGCATACTCATTCGTATTCAACTTAATAACTGCGGTAAGCCCTTGAATAACTTCATTTTGATAAGCGGACAGATTGTATTTGAAAATATCCATACCCTTGGTCGAGTAGGTGATCTTGACTTCAACTTGCTCTCCCACGCCCAGGGCAGGTAATAAAACAACAGACTTATCCATCACAGGGCGAATGACAAGATTATCCTTTGAAGGGATGGTGATGGTGTAGTCATACAATATATTCGCATTTTGCGGTTTGGTCACCTTCACTTGGAATTCCCCCGCATATTTCGTTGTGTTGACAATGACATAGGTCTCTACGTTGTGGGCTTCGAATGCATTGAAAACCAGCAGGCTTCTAACCTTTTCCCCATAAGCGACATCAGAGTCTACATTGATCGAGCGCGGCACAAGGGCGTATCGTTCAACCTTCACGACATCCTCATACTGCTCAGCATCCTTGTTGTACAGCGACTCTGTATATGTCCGTTGGATCGCAAACTCGGGCGGCACGATCCCGATCTCACCACCCCACGCATCTTGAAATTGAGTATAGGCATAACCATACGTACTTGATTTCTGCTCCCCCACTCGCGCAGCAGTCAACCCCAGGACAATGGAACCGGCGACCGCCAACCCACCCAACCAAACCAGCATGCCAAAAATTCGAGCTGAAGCGTTCATAAGACGTAACTCCTTTCAGGCAAGACACTATCCAGTTATTAAATATACTATACTGCATTTTTGATGCCGAAACACAGGCATTATGTTACAGAAAGGTACA
>CAZMQE010000318.1:1286-3186 GCA_964568115.1 uncultured Anaerolinea sp. | reverse complement strand
ATCAGCGGCGCCGAAAGCACTGTCACCTTGAGGCGAATATGCGCCCACAGAAGTTGTCCCGCTTTTGCCGCCTTCTTTCGAATTACAGCGTTTCGTATCAAAATTGTTTCCCCAGGGATATTCATTCCCAGCTACTCCGCGGGCAGACTTTTCCCATTCAGGCTCTGAAGGTAGTTGAAATGTATAGCCAGCAGGCAGATCAGCCTGATACTTTCTGTTTAGCCAATCCGCATAACCTTGGGCGTGCATCAATGAAACTTTCACGATGGGATGATCGGCTTTATCTTTTGCCATGACGATAGACTGCCCGGTCCCCCGTAAATATAAGGAATATTCCTGATTTGTCACAGGGTAACGCCCGATATAAAAATCGTAATCCAGTTGATAAATCAGATGCTGAGGGCTGGCGGCTTCGATATCATCCGCACCCATATAAAAATCTCCGCCAGCCACTTTGACAAAATCCATGCCGCCAAAGCTATACACGGGCCGCCCACCCGGCGTGAAACGTGAAGGTTCTGGATTCAACTTCGAAGTTTTTGCGGCAGAAGCGGGAATCACTCTGGTTTTGTCTGCCGAGGATGTAAGTAAACCCAGCTTATCAGCCCGCATTTGTAGAGAGCGCATCAGCTTGGCATCTGAACCTTCTGTAAAATAATCCAACCACTGCCATTGCTGAAACTTACTTGGCGCTGTGCATTCGTTCAATCGCAACGGGATGATGTAGATCGTCCCTTCGGGTTTTTCCTCGGCATAGCTCAGCGCGCGTTTAAATTCTCGTTGAACGTAGCCTTCCTTGGCAACCGACTCGCTCGACAAGCAGACGATGATCAAATCTGCCGCCCGCAATGCCTTCTGAATCTCAAGATCCCAATCCATACCTGGCAGAAGTCTTTCCTCATCCAGCCAGGAATCGATCCAAGGCTCCGCGCTCAAGCGAGCATACAGTTTGCGTACAGCAGGCTTATCCTGCGACGCATGACAAAGGAAAACATTAAGTTTACGTGTGACAGTCATAGGTCAACCCCGGCGAAATGATTTCAAACATTATACAAGTAAATCTGCAATGCTATAATGCAAACACAATGCAATCATCGCTCACCACCCTCTCCCAATCCTCCCTGCAAGATTACGTAGACTGTCCACGCCGCTTTCAACTGCGCTATGTGGATCGGTTGTCGTATCCAGCCATCGAGTCTGAGCCAACCCTGGAGAACGAAAAGCATCAACAAGAAGGTGAATATTTTCATCGGCTCGTGCAACAATATTTGATCGGCATCCCGGCAGAGCAAATCAGTAAAGTGGCGAACACGCCGAATTTACAGAGGTGGTGGGAGAATTTTCTTGCGAACCCAGACCTCCGAGGTCTTAAAGACCTCGGAGGTCTGTATACCGAAGCAACCCTCTCTGCGCCGCTTGGAAGTTTTCGTCTACTCGCGAAATATGATCTCATCACCCTCGCGAAGGGTAAAGTCACTATCTACGACTGGAAGACCTATCGCAAACGTCCGCGCAATGAATTTCTCGCCGCGCGCATGCAGACGCGTGTCTATCGCGCCTTGCTCGTCCACGCGGGTGCGCATCTCAACAACAACGTTCCTTTTGAACCGGAACAGATCGAGATGGTCTACTGGTTCTCAGATTTCCCCAACGACCCCGCGCGCTTTGCATACACGTCCGCGCAATACAAACGGGATTGGGATACGCTGACAAAACTTTCGGATGAAATTAAATCCGCCTCTTCCTACCCGCTCACTGAAGACCGGACGAAATGCCTGTTCTGCCCCTACAGATCGTACTGTGAGCGTGGCGTCCGCGCGGGGGATGCGGATCAAGCCGAAGCGGAGATGGAAGCGGAAGAGCTGTTCGATGTCAACTTTGAGCAGATCGGGGAGATCGC
>CAZMQE010000318.1:0-1186 GCA_964568115.1 uncultured Anaerolinea sp. | reverse complement strand
AAATCCCCAAATGATTCGCAACGGGACGTTCCCTACCGGGAATGTAATTATCGATCGGGGAATTCAGAATCACCGGCTCGCCATTATCTCCTGCCATCACCAACGTGGACGAACCACCACCATCCAAACTCATCGCAATATGTGCACCTTGTGCGATCAATAGCTCGGCAAGTTTCACAAAGGTTGCACCGTCACTGTAAAACGGCTGGCGTCCATCCACCACGATCAGGATCAGATAACGTCCGTTCTTATTAAGTCCAACCGCCGAGCGCGGATCAAGTTCTTGATCATCCAGCCCATCTACAACCTGTCCCTGCTCCACCAACATGCGGTCACCTGAAATAGCGTTATAAACATTGCCCGGGCGTCGGTTAAAAGACAAAGCATTCCGACGGCTGATATAAAGCGTTGGCTCGGTGCCGATCTCTTTTGGAACACCTTCCGTATAGATATTGCCCTTCGAAGCGGTGAATCCCCAAGGTGTGACGGGATCCCCCACATGTGGATAATAATCCACGGGGCTGCGTGACCACCAGGGTGAAAAACCATCGCCATTGATCGCGATCTGCACGCCGAATTCATTCAGGAATTGTGAAGTGGTCCGCGCGTTCAGTTGCAAATCCCCTTTTGAATCCGGCGGTGTGACGAGAAAACTGACATCCGCTGTTTTGGTATCTATAATAATGACATGTGCGATCAGGGGGCGCGGCAGATACTCAACGACCCGACGATAGATGATCCCTTCGTACAACTTTTGTTTCATCGGAACCGGCGCGGGACGTCCACGGTCATAGAGCAGATAGCCGCCAATGCATAGGCTGACCAGCATCAATACCCAGAAAATTATGCTTATAGATTTTCGAGTTTTCATACGAATGACCCTGTCATTAATAACTCGATCGGAGTCTAGTTTGTTCCACTCAGTGATTAACTCATCGTGCAAAAACTCCGAAGGAGTGAAACGATTATAGACGTGGGGGATATTTTTTATCAATCCTGAAGGGATGACATAGATTTGAGATCCTATCGTGATTGCAGATTGCAGAAGCTCGATTATTAAAGATAAATCGGACAGCGAGCTGTCCGATTCCAGAGTTTTGCGAATTCTGCAAAAAGTTTTTACACCACAAATTCCTGTTCAGCCTGACGCATGGTCTTGAAGGATTCGATCGCGACTTCAAGCATG
>CAZMQE010000317.1:2025-3214 GCA_964568115.1 uncultured Anaerolinea sp. | reverse complement strand
TCGTCATTGAGACTGGCGGACGTCCGATCATCGTTGGTGGCGACGTGGCGGTTTGGTTCGGCGAGCTCGATGAGCCGCATACCGCAGGTCAGCTGCGCGTGCTTGCCCTCGATCCCGAGCTGGTCTGGCTCACCCACACAGACGAGCCGTGGCGACCTCATCCTGAGGCTTAATGCTTTTATTAATTCATGCCTACTGGAGCCTGTAAAATGACAAACAATAATTCTTCTCAAAGCGAAGTCAAAGACTATATTGCCTCACTCGATGAGCAAACTGCAAAAGATACCCACGTGCTTATTGAAATGATGCAGCGCATAAGCGGACACAAACCCAAGAAGTGGAATGCAGGCACTCTCGGGTTTGATACCTACCACTACAAATACGACAGCGGGCGCGAAGGCGACGGTCATGTTATTGGTTTTTATCCAAGAAAAGGGAAGATCACCGTCTACCTGATGGACGGCACAGCGCGCTACTCTGAATTGCTGGCTAAGTTAGGCAAACATACGACTACTGGGTATTGTGTTTATATCAAGCGGCTTAGCGACATAGATCTGCCAATCCTTGAGCAAATCGTGCAACAGTCTTATGCGTATATAAAGTCCCTGGACGGGCATATAAACCGAGTATTGTGGCAAACCGAAAAATAGGTACTTCCTGCTAATACTTCCGCAACCCGATCACCAGCCGTGTCAACCCCAGTGCAGCTAACAGCACCAATCCCACTGCCACTTCAAACGCCAGCCGATTGATGTGGATAAAGACACTTAACAGCGCGATCCCAAACCCCAACACAGCCACAATTCCCACGCGTTCAAGGTGACGACGCTCCATGCCTTGAATGTCATCGGTTGGCGCGGCGTAGCTTAATCGCATCCCAAAATCGGACAAGTCCCAGCCGAGCAAGCCGCCGAGCGCACCAAGCAGCATCCAGATCGTGGTGAAGTTGTGCCACACACCATACGCCGCGGCGCCGATCGCGAGCAATAATCCCAACGCCGAAAACCAATACACCTTGCGCCAATGCGCGAGAATCCACACGATGCCTAACAGCACACACCAACGTGCGGGGTCAGGCATCCCGGCTTGGGAATATCCATACGCCAACGAGCCGGTTCCGAGACTGATACTCAATATCATGGCTACAAGTGTCATTCAATCTCCAACATAGTAATGGTGGTCGAGCGCA
>CAZMQE010000317.1:0-1925 GCA_964568115.1 uncultured Anaerolinea sp. | reverse complement strand
TGAATGCCCGCACGTTGGACGCGCTGCATCATCAACGTCCGTTCCATTTGGGTCACGCGTCCGGCGAGGTTCACGTTTTTAGTTTTTGGTAAATATGAAAGTTCGAACTTTACCGGGTTCGGGCTGATGACCAAGATCTGATATCCCTGCGCGCGCAATTGCACCAGCGGTTTCAAGTCATCTTCGTGCAGCGGCGAAACCAAAATGATCTGCGATTCAGGCGGGAACAAACGTGTCGGCAAATGTTCAAGATCTGAAAACACTTCACTCCCGCCGGGCTTGGCGTGCGCCAGCGAATACAAAATTTTCTCGCGTTGAATTTTGCCATATCCCGGCACCGTCCAACGCAGGAACGCGGCATACACCAACATGCCCACGCGGTTGCCCTGCGTCAACAAGGCATCGGTCAATGCGGCGGCGGCTTGCACTGAATACTCGAACAACGAATGTCCATGCGAGAATTCATTCATCCGCAAACGACCATCCAATATGATGCCCACGTCCGCCACGCGTTCTTGTTGAAACTCATTGGCAAACAATACTTCTTCTTGATGTGCACTCGCCCGCCAATTGATCGCCCGCACCGGGTCACCCGGATGATACTCACGCACGCCGAAGAATTCCGTACCCGAACCTCCGACACGCGCGGGGATCGTCCCAGCATAGACTCGCGTCCGCCGTGGACGGATCGCAACATGACGTAGACGCGTCACTGGCGGAAAGATGAACAACTGTCCCTTCGCTTCGATATCGACCATACGGCTGGTCATCCGCAAATGATCATTGATCTGCGCTTTGACCGTTTCGAATCCATACCCGCCGCGCGGACCTGTGACCTTATAGCTAAAAGTGTAAGTCGAATCTTTCGGAAGCCGAATCAAATGTCGGCTTTGCCCGACGCGGACTTTTAAATCCGCAGGGACAACATCATCCAATAAAACTTCTTCGAGATGCGAGCCGCGATTCGTCACGGTCACCGTCACATCGATCTCAGAATTCGGCGATGTGCGCTCGGCACTTAAATGCCGCGTGGCTTCGAGTTGGATCTTTTCCGGCGCGAACAAAAACCCCGCGAGCAAATACACCACGAATGGCAACGCCAGCGCGATGAACACACCGTGGACGGTTGCAATGCCCGCGAGCAAAAGACTATATGTGATGAAACCAAGCAACAGAGATTTTGACAAGAGACTATCCGACTAGAAGACTAGATAACTAGCAGACTACTTAATCACCGGCACCGGCGTCTTCTCCACCGAATCGCGAATGACATCATCAGTGACCGAACGCGCCATCCAATATTCGGGTTGCAGGATCACACGATGACCAAGAATCGCAGTGGCGTAGCGCTTGATGTCATCAGGGATGATGAAGTCACGACCATCGAGCGCGGCATTGGCACGTGCCATCTTGAGGAACGCCAGCGAGCCGCGCGGACTGGCACCCACAGCCACACGCCGATCCACGCGCGTAGCGTGTACAAGCGTGGCAATATAATTTTCAAGATCCGCATCCACATGGACAGATTCCACCGCTTCGCACAATTCAAGCAATTGCTTGGCAGTTGCGATCTCGCGCAGGTCCACTTCATCCTGCTTGCGCTCACGGCGGCGACGGAGGATCAACTTCTCCTCTTCAAGGCTTGGGTAACCAACCGACAGCTTCAACATGAAACGATCCAATTGCGCTTCGGGCAATGGGAACGTGCCTTCGTATTCAATTGGATTTTGCGTGGCAAGCACGAGGAATGGCTCAGGTAGCGGCAGAGTCTCACCTTCGATGGTCACCTGCCCCTCTTGCATCGCTTCGAGTAATGCGGACTGCGTCTTCGGTGAAGCACGGTTGATCTCATCCGCAAGGATGATGTTCGCAAAGATGGGTCCTTTGCGAAGCTCGAATTTATTTTTGGTGCGGTTGAAGATATA
>CAZMQE010000316.1:0-3221 GCA_964568115.1 uncultured Anaerolinea sp. | reverse complement strand
AAGTCACTGATGATATGTTGAAACGGGGATGAAGCAGAGTAAAGGATATAGAAAATCGCCCGCTCATTGAGCGGGCGATTTTTGTTTCAGGCTGTTATTTTTAGATTACTGTTGCGGTTGTGCAAGAAGTTGTGAAATTGCGGCAGGCAGCGGGGGAAGATTGGCACGCCAGGTTTCATCAAGTTTTTTGATGGTTTCAGCAGTTTCTGCATCTGTACGGGTTTTTGTTAGCCAATCAGTAAATGTAGTTTGCCGGCTTTGTTCATATTGGCTTGCCGTTGCGGGAAGTTCTTCGCGGGCGATCACTTGAATGATGTGATAGCCGAACTGGCTTTTTACAGGTTTACCGATCTCGCCAACAGGCTGACTAAAAGCAGCCGCTTCGAATTCAGCGACCATGGCGCCTTTACCGAACCAGCCAAGTTCACCACCGTTAGCGCCGGAGCCGGTGTCTTTGGAGTGTTCGCGGGCAAGTTTTGCGAAATCAACCCCGGTTGTCAGGAGCTGATAAAGTGCAACTGCTTCCTGGTCTGTATCTACTAGAATATGCCGGGCGAGAACTTGTTCTTGAGTGCGAGGTGTATCCTTCGCGATCTCATCCAGGAGCTTCTCTTTATACAACTGGTTTTCGTATACTGACCGGAAGGTAGCTTCGCTTATGCCAAAGTTTTTGACATTGTCGAGCGACGTCCCATATTGTTCTTTATATCCATCTGCTGTATATGGAGTTGCAGTTGCAGTTGGGGGTTGAGGCAAAAATGTGGGTGTCGCTGGGGCAGCTGTCGATGTGGCTGTGGCGGCTGGGTCCGGTGTGTTGGTGGGTGCCGGTGTGGATGTCAACACTTCGGTGGGAGTGGAAGTTGCCGGGTATAGTTTTAACTGCTCACTAGTTAAAGTGGGGAAGCTGAACTCGGTAGGTGTGATGGTGGGGGTGGGAGTCCCATTCGGGAAATAATTGAGGGAGCCCTGAATCTTTGCTTCCACTTCTTCATTGGTGACTGTAATGCCGCGCTTTTGAGCTTCCTGCCGGATTATGGTCTCGTCGATCAACTGATTAAGAACCTGCTCGCCCAACAGTTCGGGAGATTGCAGATAAAACTGGATCTCCTGGATTTGTTGTGACGTATCCATTCCGAAATTCTGTTGATAGAACTGATATTGTTGCAGGTTGTTCGCCAGGTTGATCCGTGAAAATTGAACACGTTCCTGCCAATAATTCAATTTGATCTGCTCGCCATTGACTTCCGCCACCGGCTTGCGTAAGCGTAGGTAGGTTGTATCCAGGATGCCATAGCCAACCAATAGAACAACAATCGCAATTGCCGCGAAGGAGATGGTTTGGATAAGCCGCACCTGCTGGCGTTCACGTTCAAGGCGGGCAATATGTTTTTTAGTGGCGATTTTGGGTGTGGGACTTTGTTTTGCCATTCGAAATACTCCATAAAGCAAAAACGGGGCATGGTGTGCGCTGGATGAAACGGCACGCTACACATGCCCCGCTATTGCTTATTTTAAGGACTAGCGGGTTTCTTCCATTTGCTTGCCGGTGAAAGGAACCAGGGCGATATGACGCGCCTGCTTCACGGCCTGAGCTACTACCCGCTGATGTTTTGCACACGCACCGGTTTGGCGGCGCGGGCGGATGTTGCCTTCTTCGGTAATATATTTTCTGAGAAGGTCGGTCTTCTTGTAGTCAATTGTCAGGGTCTTGTCTGCGCAGAATTGACAGAACTTGGGCTTCGCAAAGAAGCGGCGGTCACCGCCTTGCTGCCCTTCGGGTGATCTTCGATCGTCAGCCATTTGGTACTCCAGTTTTTATTTCAATGGCAGGAATAAGCTTGTGTTATTCCTGTGATAATTCTTTAGAATGGAAACTCATCTTCATTGGTTGCCATGTTCTCTTCAGGTGTTGCGTCCGATGCCTGGGTGTGATTTCCGTGTTCACGCCGTTCGCCGAGCATCATCATTTCATTGGCAACAACTTCAACGCTATTGTGTTTGCCGCCTTCTTTATCTTCCCAGCGGCGGGTTTGCAATCGTCCTTCAATATAGACCTGTTGACCCTTGGTGAGATATTGCTTGCAGATCTCTGCCAGGTTACCCCAGGCGACCACATTGAACCATTCGGTCTCGTTATGACGTTCGCCATCCAGGGTGTTCCAGGAGCGGCTGACTGCCACGGTAAAAGTTGTTACAGGTTTGCCTGAAGGGGTGTACCGCATTTCAGGCTCTTTTCCAAGATGACCGATGATTTGAACTTTATTTAAGCCTCGGCTCATAGGTTTCTCCTTATATATAAAGCAGACCGAGCTACACACAAAAGAAGTAGAACTTAGACGGCAGTCAACAAATGACGCATAGCAGTTTCTAAATAACGGATGTTACGTTCCAGTCCGCTGGCGGCTTTGGGGTCGAGTGAAATGTTCATCAGAACATACTGACCTTCGGTCTGCTTGCGGATAACGTAAGCCAATCTGCGGCGTCCCCAAATTTCGAGCTTGTCCACGCTGCCACCAGCTTCAGTGACCCAGCTAGAGACGCGTTCGACCGCGCCTTTAAAAGCGGTTTCATCCAGATCAGGCTGGAAGATGCAAACTAATTCGTAATTGCGCATGAGAGATTCCTCCTTTCCATGGGATTGTTCCTGTTCAAACCGTGGGTTTGCCGGGAACGGAAAGGCACGTAGTAAGACGTACCTATTTAATTGAGCGGGCGAAGTTTATCACAGTTTCCCTGAATGGGGGAGGCGATATAATAGACTTCGGCAGTTTTCCAAACTTCCAAGTCTACACTAAAGAGGCACCCATGTTTGACCTTCCCAATGATGAAATCCTATCCCTATCCAAAGAGCATGTGTTTTACACCTGGTCTGCCCAGGCAAAAGTCAGCCCGATCGCAGTACAACGCGCCAAAGGGGTTTATTTTTGGGATGTGAACGACAAGCAGTATCTCGATTTCAACTCCATGACCATGTGTGTCAATATCGGTCACGGTGACCAACGTGTGATCAAAGCCATGCAAGATCAAGCCGCGGAGCTTCCGTACGCAGCGCCGGGCATGACGACGAAGATCCGTGCGTTGGCGAGCAAAGCCGTTGCGGATGTGACGCCACAGAAGGCTTTAACGAAAGTGCTGTTCACGCTCGGTGGGGCAGATGCCAATGAGAACGCGATCAAACTCGCACGCGGTTATACAGGTCGGCATAAAATTTTGACGCGCTA
>CAZMQE010000315.1:0-3221 GCA_964568115.1 uncultured Anaerolinea sp. | reverse complement strand
ATGTCATTCATTTGGCCTTCACTGCTTTATTTGTTATTGATCGTCCCGCTGTTGGTCTGGTTGTATTTCAGATCACAACGTCAGCGGCGTGACCTTGCCGCGCGTTATGGCAGCATGGGCGTTGTGAATGACTCGGCGCAGAAATCTGTTGGCGGGCGGCGTCACATCCCAGCATTTATTTTTTTGATCGCCATCGCGATCCTGATCATGTCAATTGCGCGTCCGCAGGCGACGGTCAGTGTGCCGAAGTTGGGCGGCACGGTCATTCTCACCTTCGATGTTTCAGGCAGCATGGCAGCAGACGACCTCAAGCCCACGCGCATGGAAGCTGCCAAAGCCGCGGCGACCGAGTTTGTCAAACAGCAGCCATCGAATATCTTGATCGGCGTGGTTGCCTTCAGTGATGGCGGCATTTCAATTCAAGCGCCCACCAGCGACAAGGCACAAACCCTCGAAACGATCTATCGGCTTGTGCCGCGGCGGGGTACATCCTTGGGAAACGGGATCTTGGTTTCGTTGAATACGATCGTGGTCAGTGCGGGCGATCCTCCATTCTTGAATGCGACCAGTCCCTCGGCTCAGCCTTCAGGGACATCTGCTCCAGCGATACAAGGCTGGTACCCATCTGCAGCGATCGTCCTGCTCAGCGATGGCGAGAACAATCAGAACCCAGACCCCGCTCTCGCGGCAGACCTCGCCGCAGATTTAGGTGTACGCATCTACACCATCGGCATTGGCAGCACACAGGGCGCCGCGCTTGAAGTCGATGGCTTTACTGTGTTCTCCCAACTCGATGAAGGACTGTTGCAATCTGTTTCCGACAATACCGGCGGTCAATATTACCAAGCCGCCGATGAAGCGGACCTGGCGCGCATCTATCGTGACCTGCAACCGAAGTTATCCATTCAGTCCGAAAACATTGAAGTGACCTCCCTGTTTGCCGGGGCTGGCATCCTGCTCTTTTTGATCGCGGGCGCGTTATCGCTCCTGTGGTTTGGACGTGTACCATGAGCTTCCTCTGGTCTGCTCTCCTGTATTTGTTATTGTTGATCCCGCTGATCATTGCGTTGTATGTTGTGGTGTTGCGCCGCCGCAGACGTTTCGCGATCCGTTATTCGAGTCTGTCATTGGTGCGCGCAGCCATGTCGCATCAATCCTGGTTGCGGAGACATCTACCCTTTGCATTATTCCTGTTGGCGTTGACAAGTTTGATCCTTGCGCTTGCACGACCGGTTGCCACGATTGCTGTCCCATCCAACCGCGCCACGATCATCTTAACCATGGATGTATCGCGCAGTATGTGTTCAACCGATATTGAACCCAACCGCCTGGAGGCTGCCAAAGCTGCTGCGTTAGCTTTCATCCAAAGACAGGAAAACGGCAGACGCATCGGCATCGTGGCTTTTGCGGGTTTTGCCGAATTGGTGCAACCACCCACGGATGATCGTGCTTTGCTCGAAGATGCCATCACCAATCTCACAACCGCACGACGCACCGCCATTGGCAGCGCGATCCTGCGCTCTTTGGATGCGATTGCTGAGATCGATAGCAGTGTCACACCGAGTGATACCGGCAACATTCCTGAAGGAGCTTTCACGCCTGTGCCCGAGGGACAATATGGTCCACATATTGTCGTCCTGCTGACGGATGGCGCGAGTAATGCCGGACCCAGTCCCATTAGCGCGGCGATCCAGGCGACCGAACGCGGTGTCCGTGTATATACGATCGGTTTTGGCACTACCAACCCTTCGTCGCCCATGGATTGCGGCGATCAATTCCAAGCGAATGACCAGTTTGGCGGTGGTGGCTTCGGTCCATTTGGCGGAGGCGGTGGGGGAGGTTTTCGTAGGGGCATTGATGAAGAGACTCTCACCTCCATTGCGGATATGACCGGCGGGACTTATTATGCGGCTTCCAGTGCCGGTGAATTGAATAATGTCTTTGAAAACCTGCCTACCTATCTAGCCGTGACGCGTGAAGAAACCGAGATCGGGGCTTTCTTTACAGCCTTTGCTGCGCTCCTGGCAGTGATCGCGATGGTCCTCTCTTTTCGTTGGCACCCGCTATCGTAAATAGATCAATCGCCAAATTCTTACAAGAAAATTAACGACCTGCAGGGAGGAAATTAATGCCGCGTAGCTCGCATCAATACGTGCAGAAAACAAAAGGAGAAAACTATGACCGATCCCAAAGTCACTGTCTATGGTGCATATTGGTGCCCGGATTGCCGCCGCTCGAAAAAATTTCTGGGTGAGCAGTTCATTCCCTTCCGCTGGGTGGATATCGAGCAGGATAAGGATGGCGAAGCCTATGTGTTGAAACGCAACAACGGCAAACGCATTATCCCGACTGTTGTATTTGAAGATGACACATTCCTCGTCGAGCCATCGAATGCGGAGCTTGCCAAAAAGCTTGGATTAAAAACCGAAGCCAAGAAAACGTATTATGACTTGATCATCATCGGTGGCGGACCTGCCGGTTTGACTGCTGCCATTTACGCTTCGCGCGAAGGCGCCGATTGCCTCTTGATCGAACGCTCTGGTCTTGGCGGGCAGGCTGGCATCACCGTCGGGTTGGATAACTTCCCCGGTTTCCCCGAAGGCATCAGCGGACAGGAATTCTCCGAGCGCGTGGTGAAGCAAGCCAAACGTTTCGGCGTGGAAATTTTGCAGGCTGTGGATGTGGAAAGAATGGAAATGGAAGAGGGCTATCACGAAGTCTACACTTCGGATGGCAAGCATTATCACTCGCGTGCGGTACTGATCGCCACTGGCGCATCCTATAAGCGCCTCGAAGTTCCCGGTGAAGATGATTACATCGGCGCAGGGATACATTTCTGTGCGACGTGTGATGGTCCGTTCTATAAAGGTTCGAAGGAGATCGTAGTGGTCGGTGGCGGCAACTCAGCCGTGGAAGAAGGTCTGCACCTCACCAACTTCACAGAGAAAGTGACTCTGCTCGTACGCGGCGACAAACTCACAGCGAGTCAGTTCGCGATCGATAAGGTCAATGAACCCAACTCCAAAGTAGAAGTGAAATACAATGTAGTTGTGGATGCCATTGAAGGTCAGGATTCGAAACTGAAGACGATCAAGTATCACTACAAAGACAGCGATAAGATCGAAGAGCTTCATCCCGCCGCCGCGTTCATCTTTATCGGGCAAACGCCGAATACAGGCTTCTTGAAAGATTATGCTGAGTTGGATAAATATGGTTTCATC
>CAZMQE010000314.1:1603-3247 GCA_964568115.1 uncultured Anaerolinea sp. | reverse complement strand
TCCACCCAGCCGGAGCCGCTGTTCGAGACGTAATGGATTCGTCCATAATCGCCGATGGATGAATCAAATTCCTGGATGTAGGTGAGGTGTTTTGTCCCGGCTGAATCGATGATCAGGCTGGGGGATTGATCGATGCTGATCCCGTTAGCGGTGCTGTGCCATGCGGGGGCTGCACTGACAATTTCGAGGCTGCCCCATGTGCCGTTGCTGGCGCGTGTGCGTGCCAGAATTTGGGCGGGGTTCGTTGCTTCAGAAACCCAGGCAATGGTCAGTGAGTTATCCAATGGCGATACCGCAACGGCGGGATGATTGGCGCTGCCAGATACATCAACCTGTGTAAAGCCAACAACCGGGGTAAGTGTGTTGAGTAAGGCATCGTAGGTGTACGCGCGATGTTGGATGTGATTTCCATTTGTCCAATAGACGACGTGCAAATTGCCGTTCAGATCCAGCATGCCGGAGATGCCGCTGGTGCCAACATATATCGGGGTTGTTGCATTGCCGCCATCGGTTGCGAGCGTGATGGGTGACTTGAAGGTGTTCGTGGAAGTATCGAAGGGATAATCCTTGATCTGTCCATTTTGCAGGTTGACCAGCGTATGGATGATCGTACCGCCATCGTATACCGCATCCACGGAGATGGGGTTGCTGGTCTCGGTCAATTGGATGGGTGCGGCGAAATCGGAGGCACTATTTGGCAGACCCGTATTCACCGTTCGATATACGCGGATGATGGAGGACGATTGTTGGTTTACAAAGATATACAAGTGATCGGCATTGGTGCGGACGACTTGGTGAGGGACAGAATCGGATCCACCCAAGCCCATGGCAAAGGCAACCGACGTAGTTGAAGCTGTCGATGTTGGGGTTGGGCTGAAGATGGGCGTGGAGGTTGGAGTCCAATTGGGGGTTTGAGTAGGCGTAAAGGCAGGTGTCGGCGTAGCTGTCAGTGTTGGAGCAGGTGTCAGGGTTGATGTGGCAGGCACAGGGGTGTTTGTTGCGGCTCCACCTGTCGCATTGCCTCCGCCGAAGTTATCCACGAAAGCGTTGCTCGAACCGATGAACCATAATCCAATGTATCCGCCGTTTGATGCGTAGGTCCAACTGCTGACGTTGCATGAAGCCAGCAATGTGGTGTTGCGATATACATCCACCAGACCGTTGGAGCGTGCCCGCGCGCCGAGGCGGTCGCCATTGACGAGGGTGATCGAGTTGACGACACAGCGTTGCACCCAACCCTGTGCGCTTGAGTAAGTTTGCACCTCCACCCATTTACCAACCACATCATACTGGACTTCGATCACGCCGCTCGTCCAGGTGGTGCGGCTTTGAGATTTAAGGAGCAGGTCATGTTCTGATCCGGCGCCGTCCACAGTGGTGATGGTGACGAACGCTTCCTGATCGTTTCCAAACTGGGTTGCCCAAAAGATCGCGCCGCCCGCATTTACATCCATGCGATTGGATGCGATGCGATAGCCTGATTTGGATCCATACCAATTTGCTCCGATGTTGCTGCTACTGGCGCGATTGAAGGTGTCCACCACACTTGTGGAGGGGAAACCGGCGGCTGTTGTGGGAGTCGCTGTTGGGGTTCTGGTTGAGGTATTGATCGGAGTGAACGTGGCGGGAATTGACGTGGATGTA
>CAZMQE010000314.1:0-1503 GCA_964568115.1 uncultured Anaerolinea sp. | reverse complement strand
GTGGGGGTTGGGCTTTTCGTTGCGGTATTGGTTAGGGTTGGACCTGGCGTGAATGTAAATGTTGAAGTTGGAAGGCTTGTTGCCGTGTTCGTAGCGGTAGATGTGCGCGTGGGGGTTGACGTTGGTGTCCGTGTAGGAGTGGCTGTCTGTGTGTTGGTTGAGGTTACAGAGAGTGGCGTGTTGGTTGGACCGGTGGTTATGTTTCCGCCTCCGAAATCATCCAACAAAGCGTCTGGTGAGTTGGCAAGCCACAAGCCAATATAACCGCCGCCAGCATAAAGGGGCCATGAGGTTATGTTGCGGGTTGCCAGTAAGGAATTGTTTTTGTAGACTTCCACGGTTCCGTTTGCAAGCGCACGCGCGCCGAACTGATCGCCATTGACAAATACAACCGGAATATTTGCGCCGTATTGAGCCCAGCCGTTGGTGAGGTGATACGTCCAGACTTGCACAATATCCGCGTTTGCATCATATAGCACCTCGATGGCGCCATTCCCATAGGAACTATTATTTTGTGACTTAAGCAGCAGGCTTTGTTCGGGGGCGTCTACATCTACTTGCGAGAATGTAATATAGGCTTCCTGGTCGGCGCCAAACGAGGTTGAGTTCCAGAAGATGTAAGTGTCGTATCCAGTCGCAGTAATATCCAGTTGGTTGGATGCTATGCTGAAGGCGCCGGTATAGCCGGACCAGCCCGCTCCGATAGCGCCATTGGTACGGTTGAAATTGTCCAGGATGGTGGTGCCCAGTAAATGCGGCCGGGACGGGTTTACAAATGCAAGATTGCCCAGCATGAAACCGATCAATGTAATGATGGAAAAAAGCTTTTTGTGTGGGGTTATTGGCGTGCGTAACATAGATAATATCAGCCTCCTATTCTTACGCATTGTCTATAAATTTCTGAAAAAAGCCTGCCAGATACTTTGTTGGTGATTCTATGATTTATCCATATTACAACTGACGCCCTTATGCGACATCCTTCGAATGGGGAGTGTTTACCTCCACCATTTTGGGGAGATGCAATCGATATCCCCACTATATCAAAGAAGTTGTATCAAGAATTTCATTATACTGACAATAAATGAAAAGTCAACTTCGAATTTTTTACGATCAAAATAACAGGGGCGAGAAATAAAACGCTTGACACGGGTGCTATAATGAAATTGGTGAAAGGATAATTTTTCACCGCCCAATTCCTGGTGAACCACTAGTTACAAGGAGGTACAACATGGAAAATAAGGGCACTCTCACGAAATTTCTAGCCATTGCGGGGACAGTGCTGGTATGGCTTCCTATTCTGGCTCCAATTGTATTCTCTCTGATCCGGTTCATCCAACGACGGATATTCCAGTTCGACTATCTCATGCCCGCCGAACTGGGACTTTTTGCTTTCAGCGGCGGGATTCTGCTCCTGGTGGCGGCGATCCGCGTGCACTCACATATGAAACTCATCGGCTGGGGGCTTGGCATCGCCTTCGTCATGATCCTTGGCGGACAGGCGCT
>CAZMQE010000313.1:0-3254 GCA_964568115.1 uncultured Anaerolinea sp. | reverse complement strand
GCGGACAGGCGGTGGAGCATTTCGAAGGGGAAGTGGCGTGGTATTGCGTCAATGCTGCATGCCCCGCGCAATTAGTGCGTAACATTGAGCATTATGTTTCGCGCGGCGCGATGGATATTGTTGGGCTGGGCATCAAGATCGTCGAGCAATTGATCGAAGCGGGCTTGGTCAAAGATGTAGCGGACTTGTACACGCTTAAGAAAGAACAGTTGCTTGAACTTGAAGGTTTTAAAGATAAAAAGACCGACAACTTGCTGACTGCAATTGCCAATTCGAAAAATCAAACATTGGCGCGCTTGATCGCTGCCTTGGGTATCCACGGTGTCGGGGAGGTCATGGCTGGGGATCTGGCAAGCAACTTCACTGACCTTGAGGCGTTATCCAAATCCAAGGCGGATGATCTGATGCAGATCGCAGGTTTGGGTCCGAATATTGCTGAATCCATCGTAGATTGGTTTGCGCGCCCGTTCAATCAGAAATTATTGAAGAAGTTGAAAGCGGTGGGAATGTGGCCCCAAGGCGGACAATCAGTGAGCAGTAAACAATCTGACACGTTTGCTGGTTTGACCTTTGTCATCACCGGGACGCTGCCCACGTTCTCGCGCGATGATGCAAAAGGCTTCATCGAATCACATGGCGGCAAGGTGACAGATAGCGTCAGCAAGAAAACGAGTTATCTGGTGCTCGGCGAAGCGCCGGGTTCGAAGTTCGAGAAAGCAAAATCACTGGGGGTGAAGATCGTTGGGGAAGATGAATTGAAGAAATTGGCTGGATAACTTACTTTACACAGTACAGGTATGTCTTTGCGAGGACGTCCTTGCTCTTCGTCCGAAGCAATCCCCCTGCGTGTTGGAGATTGCTTCGCCGCTAAAACCAAGAGCGCGGCTCGCAACGACAGCAGCTTTTCAGAGCTGGAGGATTATTCATCCTCCAGCTTGATGGTTGGTTCAACTGTTTTACCGGCGTTGTGCCGTTTTTCAATTTCGGTCATCACCCGGGCGCGGATCTGTGTCCACTCTTCGGCGGGGACAGCGATGAAAGCAGCGACGGCTTGCGGGTCGAACTGTTTGCCTGATTCTTCTTCAATGATCTTGCGCGCATCTGCATAGGGGCGTCCCATGCGATAGGGGCGGTTGGAGGTCAGCGCGTCGAACGTATCGGCGATCATAAACAGGCGTGCGCCCAGGGGAATTTCTTCACCGCGCAAGCCGTTGGGGTAACCGGTGCCATCCCATTTCTCTTGATGTCCAAGCACGATCTGAATTTCTTCGCGTAAATAGGGAATGTTATCCAGCATATCGTGACCGGCTTGTGGATGGCGTTCGATAATTTTTCGCTCGTCACCATCGAGGGGGCCAGGTTTATGCAAGACCGCATCAGGCACGCCAATCTTGCCGATATCGTGGATGAGTGCGCCGCGCCGAATATTTTTGATCGTGTCTTTATCCAACCCGATCTGTTCGGCGAGGCGGGCGGTGTATTCCACCACACGGCGGGAGTGTCCTTCGGTTTCGCGATCACGAAGATCAAGCGCGGAGGACAACGCCTCCAGCGTTAGATCATAGCTGTTTTGTAGTTGGGCAAGGAGCTGGGCGTTGTTGACCGCCAGGGCTGCGCTATCGGCGATCGCGCGAAACAGGTTAAGATCTTCCTGGTTGAAGAGCCGTCCGCCGCGTTTGTTGACCGCCTGGATCGCGCCGATGGATTTCCCTTTCAATACGAGCGGCACCGTCATCAACGAGCGCGTGACGAAGCCGGTCCACTCATCGGCAGAGCGGGCGCGGCGGCGGTCTTTTTGGGCATCTTTGATGATGATGGATTTGCGCCGCGAGACGCTGGAGCCAACCACGCTTTGCGCCGTGAGGGATACGGCGAAACCCTTGAGCATTTCAGATTCAGGACCCGTGGCATAGCGGCATTTGATGAAGCCCGCCTCTTCATCCACCAGCCAAATGGACTGGGCTTCGGCTTTGATGGCTTTATTGACTTCTGTAAAAATGCGCGGAATGAGTTCATCGAGATCGAGGGTCTGATGCAGGTGTGTGCTGATCTGGTTGAGTAATTTCTGGCGTTCAGCGCTCTGGTGTTGGCGTTCGTACAGTTGGGTGTTTTGGATCGCCACAGCCATATCGAGCGCCAACTCGTGGACCAGGGTCCGGTCGGCGTGGGTGAAGCCGGGCTTGCCGATCTTTTGATTCACGAGCAATACGCCTATGAGCTTTTCACGCGCTACCAGCGGCGCAGCGATCAATTGTCGAGCGAGCAGGTTGAAATGCGCAAGCGGCGCTTTGGCGTCCAGCCATTCAGTGGGCGGCACGTTTTCAAAATCCAGTTTTTTAGCGCGTGTCTTGCGATAGGTTTGGGTAAACTTGCGCGCGCGCATCAGCTTGCCCAGCAGCGCTCCGGCTTGCGGCTCAACGGTGTGCGTGCATTCCAGCAGAGCGCCAGGCTCATCGAGCAGCCAGATGGATATGTGTTTACAGTGGAGGCTGCTTTGAATATCCCTGAGGATGGCATACAGCGCGAGATCCAACTCAGGCATGGATTGATGTGCCTGACCTAATTTCAGCAGGAGAGACGGGGCAAGGGTTGGGGAGGAGGTTTTATTCATATCGATAAAGTTCAGGTGTTGTTTCGCAGTATACTCACTATTATAAAATCCCTATGCAACTTTAGAAATATAACACCACAACTACCCTTTGGGGTTCGGATGAGAATGTTACAGTTGAATATTTTTTTGGAAAGGTTCTCATGATGGACGCAAAACAAAATCGCGCCGCTCGCTGGTTGGGGATGTTAGCCGCCTCATTCCTCCTGTGCAGCTGTTTCGCCAGCGTGGACATTGCCCCCGCTGTGACCTCGACCGCTGCCGCGCCGCTACTCAGCACGCCAACCTCCACGCCTCTGCCGGGACCGTGGCAGATCGTCGGCATCTACAACGCGGACCACTCCATCATGACCGCTGGATTTTTGAATGAGCAAGTCGTTGCCACGGGTGGAGTGGTTGGGCAAATGGGATATTCCAACGATGGCGCGCAGACCTGGCTGGTGACCGATGCCGCCGCGGACTGTCGCTATGGCATGGACATTGTGAGCCCGCAGGTGATCTGGGCGTGCGGCGGCGCGACGAACGTCCGCAAGTCGGTGGATGGCGGTAAGACATGGCAGGTGCTTGCGGCATTCGGCGATGCGCGGACGATCACCAATCCCTGCCACTCCGCAAGTTTTCTCGATGAGAATGTTGGCTGGCTGGC
>CAZMQE010000312.1:1440-3263 GCA_964568115.1 uncultured Anaerolinea sp. | reverse complement strand
CCCCAAGGCTTGGACATGTAATCGTCCACTTCGTCGTTGATGTTCCAGTGCGAAGCCATTTGCTCGGGCAGTTGATTCCAAAGTAATGCGCCCGCTACGATGGCTCCAAGTATCATGAGCAGGACGAAGATGGTGGTGGTACGAGTAGTCATTATGTTTTCCTTTTGTAAAGCGAGAGATTATCGCGCTTTACTTTTCTTTCGGTACATTGTTCTGAGCCAGCGAGACCATGCCGCTCAATCCGCCTAAATTCATAGTGTCCACTGCGGATGAAGGCACGATCACAAGCGCGCCTTTTTCCTTCAGTCCTTCGAAGAGCATGTTCATGGCGCGCAGGTGCAAAGCGGTGGGATTGGTGATATATGCCTCTGATGCTTTTGCGAACGATGCCGCGATTTGTTCCTCAGATTCACCAAGGATCACGCGCGCCTGGCGCTCGCGTTCAGCCTGCGCCTGACGGGACATGGCATCTTCCAGTACCTGAGGAATGACAATGTCACGGATCTCTACGGATTGCACGGTGATTCCCCAGGGCGTTGTACGCTCATCAATGATATGTTGAAGTTCTTCGTCAATGGCTGAGCGTCCCACGAGAATATCTGCCAGCATCATACGTCCAATGATGTCGCGCAAGGCGGTTTGGGCAGACCAGGAAATCGCAGCTTGATAATCTTTTACCTCGAGCGCGGCTTTCTCGGCATCCCACACAACCCAGAACAGCACAGCATCCACATCCACTGGCACAGTATCCTTCGTAAGAGTTTTCTCAGCCGAGAATGACGTGACAATTACGCGGTGGTCAATCCATGACGAAGCGTCATCCACAATTGGGATAATCCAGAACGCTCCAGGTCCTTTCAAGCCATGAAATTTTCCCAAGCGCAGAACCACAGCTTTTTCCCATTGGTTGGCAACCTTCAAGGCGAATAAAACATATGTGCCGACCAAAGTCCAGCCGAGCACCCAGGTGCCGAGCAAAGCATCAGGGAGTTTTCCATCTCCAATGACTGCACCAAGTACGGCGATAACCAGAACCACACCAAACACTGAACCAGCGATCGGCGAGATGTGCATGTCAGCCTGTTGTGTTTTTTTCTTTTCCATTGCGGATTTTATAAAATCTGTTTTCATTACATTCTCCTTAATCTCTTTTATTCATCGGACTCTTGCGATTCATTCCAAGCCTTGAACTGGTCGCTGACCATTTGGCGGATCTCACTCTTGGAGAATTCCAGCCGTATGGCTTCGCTGATGTATCTGTGAGTCAGCGCTTCCAGCGTTTCTCTGCGTAATTTTTCGGTGACGTTGGGCGGCGGCTTCTCTGTGATATATGTGCCGCGTCCTTGTTGTGTAGATATGATGCGGGCTTCATCCAATATGCGGTATGCTCTGGCTACGGTATTGAAGTTGACGCGTAACTCTTCAGCAAGCGCCCGGACTGTTGGCAATTGATCGCCCGGTTTTATGATGCCGCTGGCGATTTGGGACTGCACCTGATTTACGATTTGAGTGTAGATGGGGAGTCCCGAGCGAAAGTCAATTTGGAGTATTAGTTTTTTATTTGCCATAAATTGTCTCTTTGTATTATTGTACTAATTGTATCATTGTAATAATTGTACAACTTAAAGATTTTTTGTCAAGAGGCTGTTTTCAATAAAAAAACGGGTGTCTGATGACACCCGTCAAAACCTTGTATCAAATGGAAGGGAATCTATTTACGAACGTTCATTTTGCGCATGGCCTGCCCCAGTCTTTTGATCCCTTCCGTTATCGCTTCTTCTGGTTGTGAAGCAAAATTGAGACGTATCCATTCATTGCCGCTT
>CAZMQE010000312.1:0-1340 GCA_964568115.1 uncultured Anaerolinea sp. | reverse complement strand
CGTTTAAAGTTAAGTAAACTATCAAAAACCGGACCATCCGCCACAATGAAGCCTACCCTCAACCCAGGCATTAGCATCTTGGAGAATGTGCTTACATAGATCACCTGGCCACCCGGATCCAATGCTTTGAGTGATGGCTGCGCATGGCCTTCATAGCGTAGGTCGCCGACGAAGTCATCCTCCAGTATTGGAATATTGTAACGTTCTGCCAGCACGATCAGCTCACGACGGCGGGCACTGCTGAGACAAGTCCCTGTTGGGTTATGAAAATTTGGTATCGTGTAAATCAACTTTGGATGATGTTGTTGCAGAAGTTTCTCCAAGTTCTCAACCTGCATACCCTGACTATCCATCGGAATGCCGACAGTCTGAAACCCCAGGGCACGGAACAAATCAAGCGCAACAGAATAGGTTGGCTCCTCTACTAGAACAATATCACCAGGCTTGAGCAAAACTTGCGATGCCAAAAAGATCGCCTGCTGTGACCCGGCAGTGATCAAGATATTTTCTGGATGCGCTTGCAATCCCTGGCTGGCGAGGATGTGCGCGATCCCTTCACGGAGCGGTGCATACCCGTTGCGCTCGCCATATTCCAATGCGGAGATTTGATCGCGCCGCATCACGGTTTGAAGCACCTTGCGAAACTCATCCACCGGAAACTGACGGGCATCACTAACGCCGCTGGCAAAGCTGATCGGGTTTGGGTGTCCTGCGGCGTGAAGCATCTCGTCTACCCCATCCGCCTTTGAAAGGATATTCCGGTCTTGTACACTTGTCTGCCAAAGGGGCCACTGTGTATTGCGAGTGTTCTGCTTTATTTCGGGAATCGGATTTACGGGGAGAATATACGTACCGCTGCCCATGCGGGAGAACACCAAACCATCTGCTTCCAATTTAGCATACGCATTTTCAACAGTAGTGCGATTTACACCAAGATCTTTTGCGAGTTGGCGACACGCTGGCAGGCGCATGTCCGCGGGCAAACTTCCAGAGATGATTCCCTGTCGGATGTAGGATTCAATTTGATGGTAGAGCGGAACGTCGCTTTTTTTGTTCAGGGGAATGCGCATACGATTACTCCGTGAATATTGGCAGGGTAAGTATAGCCCTGTTAATGTCCAATATATAGGGACAATTTCATTATGTCTCAAAATTGGACGGTACTTTATTGGTAATTATTGGCTCTTAACCTACGCCAATTTTGCCCTAGAATCATCATATACCAAAAACAATTTACCAAAGTAGGAGTATAAAAAAATGGAATCAAAAACTGGTACATGGACTGAGAAAAAGGGGTTGGCGCAAATGCTTAAGGGTGGCGTCATCATGGATGTGGTGAA
>CAZMQE010000311.1:0-3272 GCA_964568115.1 uncultured Anaerolinea sp. | reverse complement strand
TTGTTCGGGCAAATGTTCCTTGCCGTGAAAGTCGATCATGTGACCGGACTTGGCGGCTTTGGTCTCGAGATAAAAACGATTGTGTTCGTTCGGTTCCATGATGTGCGGAACGCGCCCATTCACTTTGATGCCGTATTGGGTGAGTTGATCGATCTTCTTGGGGTTGTTGGTCATCAACTGGATCGACTCGATCTTGAGCGACATCAACATGTGCGCGGCAACCGCATAATCGCGTTCATCATCACGGAAGCCAAGCGCGAGATTCGCTTCGACGGTATCGAGCCCATCATCCTGCAAACTATAAGCACGGATCTTGTTAATGAGACCGATGCCGCGCCCTTCCTGACGCAAATACAGCACCATGCCTCTTTCCATTTGCCCGATCGTCTTCAGCGCGGCTTCGAGTTGGTCGCGGCAATCACAACGCAACGACCCAACCACATCGCCCGTCAAACATTCAGAATGCAAACGCACCGGCACATTGCTTTCGCCGATCACATCACCTTTCGTGATGGCGACATGTTCCTTGCCATCACGGTTGTTTTCAAATGCCACAATATGGAAATCGCCAAAGCGCGTTGGCAGTTCAGCCATCGCCACAATGCGGACACAGATATTATCTTTACCCAAACCCGGGCAATTATGATCGGGGTCCTGCTCAAGCAGCAGTTCGAATTTTTCATGCATGGTTGTTGTCATATTGACCTCTCAATTTGATACTTCAAGAATACTCCACCATCATCCGATCGTTCCACATGGATCAATTTCAGCGGAAGCGCTGCGCTTCTTTCCAAGCCGGAGCCTGCCACCATGGTTGGAGCGGATGCGCCCCCAAAGATCATTGGCGCCATATACACTGAGATTTCGTCCACCAACCCGAGCCGTAACAGTTCAAAGTTGAGCGTTGCGCCACCTTCGACCATCAGGCGGTGGATGCCAAGTGCCTTCAAAGTTGCGAGTGCCTTTGTCAAATCAACTTGTTCTTGATGATCTGTGTATACATCCGCACCCTGTGAACGGAGAAAAGCGAGTTGCTCATTAGATGTCTGATGGGTTGTGAATATTACGACTCTGGCGCCTCCCTCGTGTAAGAATTTTGAATGAGCAGCAAGTTCTGCCTTCGTCACAATTCCTACCTTGATCGGATTCGGTGCAAGTCCACGCGCGATTCGTTCTGCGCGCAGAGTTTCGGACTTCACGGTGAGCTTTGGGTCTTCAGCGAGCAGCGTCCTGCCGCCTACCATCACCGCATCCGACTCGGCACGTAATTGATCCACACGCTCCTTGTCACGCGGTGAGGAGATCGCTGCGCCTTTGCGCACGAACGTATCGATCTTGCCATCGACGGTCATTGCCACGTTGATAAATACAAATGGTCGGCTCATGCTCTTAATTGTACGTCCGTTATGTCTCAAATGTGTTGAATCTTTGCATGAGTTTTCTTTTATAAAATCCCATTCAGACGTATACTATTTCCTAGTATTCGTTTGTTGACCCTCTGGAGGTACTATGCGTCGAACACTTCTGACATTGACCGTCCTATTGAGTCTCTTATCCGTTTCTGGTTTCATCCCATTCCAGCAATCCAACACGCTAGCCATTCTGAATCGCGCCGGTCAACCAACCGCACAGATCACCGATGGCGATACGCTCAAGCTCCAGATCACCTTATCGCAATCTGTCACACAACAGGAAAATATTACCTTCACACTTGGCGATCAATCCACGCCGGTTACTGCGTGTGTGATCCCAAGCGGAAACACAACCTGCACTACAGAAGCCTTTTCGGCGCTCGGCTGGCATTGGTCTGCCAACGGTGTTGCGCAAAATACACGTGTCGTTCAAGCCTTCAAAGCTAATGGGGAATTAATCGCTTCCTCAAACCAAATCACCGTCGCCCCGCGCCCGGTGGTGATGGTGCATGGCTTCATCTCTTATTGGGAAACCTGGAAGCCGTATCTTAGCGAAACTGGTTTTCTCGCACCGCTGGGCATCAGCGGCTTCGCCGTTGGCGATGGACAAGTCCCCGGCAAATTGAACACCGGTGATATGCTGAAGCCCACCGAACGCACAAACACCATCGGGCAGAATGCCGAGATCCTGAGTCAATACATCGCGGGTGTCAAACAAAAGACCGGCGCAGAAATGGTTGATCTTGTCGTCCACAGCATGGGCGGTATGATCTCACGTTATTACATTGACCGCGTCATGCAAGGTCGCGATGTGGCGCAACTCATCATGCTCGGCTCCCCGATGGGCGGTTCCGATTGCGCCGTGCTCCCCGCCGCATTGGGTTTCTATCTGCCTGCTTCCATCGAGATCCGCGAGAGTTATATGCGCGGCGTGTTCAACCAGCAGATCACACACCGCCACGGCATTGAGTTCTACGATCTCGGCGGCACCGCCATCAATGAAGCCTTCAAGTCGCCCTGCACCGCCGTACCCAACGACACCGTGGTCGGCTTTGCCAGCATCAACGCCATCACCTTGCAATCCTCACAACTCGCCGTGATCCATAGCGACCTGACGCTTTCCGACAAGGCATTTCAGGACTTTGTCAAACCATTGCTTCAGCGGACTACGGATACGTTTCTCTCTCAGCCGGACCCTGCCCTGCCATCCCAAACCGAATCGCCCCTCGACTTTACACGCGTCTACACCGGTCACGTGGACTCAGGCGGTTCCACCGACCTCACCATCAACATCGAACCCGGTTTAAGCGTTGCATCGTTTGCGTTATATGATGCCACGCGTTCGATCACGACCATCGTCCGCGGCGCAAGCGGCAATGTTATCGAACTCAACCCCGAAACGAACGGCTTCATCCAAATCGATGACCCCTCTTCATTATTCTATCTCGGCTACGGATTCCAAAATCCCAAGCCCGGTCCATGGCAAATTACGGTGCAATCTACCGAGTCCACACCAGCGGGCGGCACAGACTTTGCAATAACGGTTTACTTCGTCGGCGGCGCAAAACTGGAAGCAACGTCAAATACTTTGGTTCCTCAGATCAAAGAAAAAGTTGAGTTGAACGCAAACCTAACTTTGAACGGTCAACCATTAGAAATAAAAGAAGCAAGTGCAGTGATCAAAGATTCAGATGGAAAAACCGAAACGCTAAATTTCCCCGCCGGTCAAAATATTTCCACCACCTGGACTCCGAACAAAGCTGGCACCTACGCCGTGGATATCATCGTCACCGGCATCGCCCCCGATGGTTCACCGGTTGAACGCACAGACTTTCTCGCCATCGAAGTCCAACCCAACCC
>CAZMQE010000310.1:0-3274 GCA_964568115.1 uncultured Anaerolinea sp. | reverse complement strand
TACATATGTAAATAAACAGCCATCAAGATGGTGAAGTCTGCGACCATGTGCCCGAGCACCGCAGCTAGTAATCCGTGATCTTCGCGGGCGATCTGTCTCCAGAGCCAGCCAGCGAAGACGAGCACGGATAGCCCGAAGATGATCGAATAGGTATGTACCTTGCCGATCAAGATCAAGGCGTGAAAGCCTGAATAAATAAAATCATAAACATAAAGGCTTTTGGTTGGGTTGCCAAAAAATCCGCGCCAGAAATATTCTTCCACGAAGGGGTTGACGATGGCAAAGTAAGCGATGAACGTGAGCCAGTTGGACGAATTCAAACCAAGCGCTGCGACTTGTGCAGGCAGGTCATTGGCAAACCTGAATGTATCCCACAGGAAATATAACGAGATGCCGCTGCTTCCGCAAAGCAGGACGCTCAAGAGTACCCATTTGAGGTTTGTGCTTTTGAACAAAACTGTAACAGGGATGTTTGGTCTGGCGATCAATAATGAAATAATAATAGCAACATGAAAGCCCACTAACGCGCCCCAGGCACTATGAAATAGGAATAACCCAACCCCCACTGCGAGATACGCCAACGTTGGCGCGATCCATTTCATATTACCTGCGTGATGATCGTGTTTTTCGCGCCCGCGTCCACCAGGGATTGGGCAACAGCTTCTGCCTGACTTGGTTCCACCAACGCGATCATGTTGCCGCCCCGTCCGCCGCCAGATAGCTTTGCACCGAGTGCACCTGCAGTGCGTGCGGCTGAAACAAGCTTGTCGAGTTCAGGGGAAGAGACGGTTAGTTCTTGTAGGACTGTATGATTTTGATTCATCAACATGCCTAATTCTTTCGTCTTTCCGCTTTCGATGGAATTACGCGCTTCTTTTACTAACTCGCCTACTTTATCAAACAAGCTTTCCCATTTTGTCTTGTCCGCTTCCCATAACTTGCGCACATCGCCCACGGATTCTTTTGTCGGTGCGCTGACGCCGGTATCGCCGATGACGATGGTAAAAGGCTGACCAACTTTGAATGTTTCAATCGCCTGCCCTTTGACAAAGTAAACCGGCTTGGCGTATGTGATAACGGTATTGTCGATTCCCGATGGTGTGCCGTGATGTAGTTTTTCGATCTCGTAGGCAAAGGCATTGACCTGTTCGTCGGTCATCGCGTAATTGATGTGGGTTGATAATGCGCGGGTGAGGGCAACGGTCACTGCTGCACCGGAACCGAGTCCAGATGCGACGGGGATGGTCGATGTGATTTTTATGTTGATGGTTGGGAAGGGGGAAACGCGTGAGAGGAAGAAAAGGTTATGGATGACAGCAGCAATCGGATGGTCGGATGGAAGCGTGTTCAATTCTGCGTGAAGATCAATGTCTGGGGCGTCGATCCAGATGCCTGCGGAGTCAGTGTCCGTGACTTCAACATCCGCATGGACTTGTGTGACCGGCACAGCCAGCGCGGGACGTCCGTATACCACGGCATGTTCGCCAAATAAAATGATCTTGCCAGGAGCGGAGGATTTGGTCATAGTAGAGCGAGATACTATCTCGCTTTACGAAAGATAAAAGACAGCGATCACAGCCAAGCCCCACAACAACACTGTGACCTGCAGCGGGCGGTCTTTGAGCGCTACTTCATCCGGCGCGCCAGCCGCGTGACCGGTTTGGATCAATTGCAAATAGCGGAAGATGCCATACACCACAAACGGGATCGTCAGCATCATGCTGTGATTCGCGGGCAGGTTGGGCGCGGTGAAGGTGTAGAGCGAGTACGTCACGATGGTGGTGCCGGAAACGATGGTGATGTATTGGTCGAGGAGAGGAATGGTGTAGCCATCCAGCACTTTGCGATGCGAACCGGCGCCTTGCGAAAGCAGGGTCATCTCGGCACGGCGTTTGCCCAGACCAATGTAAAGCGAGAAGAGTGTGGTGATCACATATAACCACGGCGAGAAACGTTCCACGGTGATGAGCGCCACACCCGCCGCCACGCGCAAGACGAAGCCCGCCGAAATGATCATCACGTCCAACACCGGCACGTGTTTGAGCCAGCGCGAATACAAGATGTTGATCGTGAGATATAACGCTAATATCACTGCGAGGGTGGGCGCAAGAAAATAAGCAGTCGGCAGGGCAAGCAACACTAAAAAGATCGCAGCACTCCACGCCACATTGAGCGGAAGTTTGCCCGAGGCGATGGGGCGGTTCTTCTTTTCAGGGTGTTGGCGGTCGGCGTCCACATCGGCGATATCGTTGAGCAAATACACCGCGCTGGAGGTGAGACAGAAGAGAAAAAAGCCCTCGAGCGTTTTTGTGAAGGCTTCCACGTGAAACAGTTGTTTATCAAAGATCAAGGCAAAGAAAACAAAGCCGTTCTTTGTCCATTGACGCAGGCGCATGGTTTTGATCAGGGCTCTAAACATGAATCAATTTTACCTTTTTAACGCTCTATCGGGGGCTAAGCCCCTGATAGAGCGTATAATTAATTCATGCCAAAAATACGTCTGGATGTTTTGCTCGTCGATCGTGGACTCGCTGAATCGCGTGCGAAAGCGCATGCCCTGGTCATGGCAGGACAGGTGCGCGTCGCGGATCAAGTCGTCCTCAAGCCTGCTACCGCGGTGGATACTAAAGCGGTGCTGACAGTGGATACCGGTCCGCGCTTTGTTTCGCGCGGCGGCGAAAAGCTGGATGCGGCGCTGGAAACCTTCGCCATTGATGTCAAAGGATTTGTGTGCGCCGATGTCGGTTCATCGACAGGCGGCTTTACCGATTGCATGTTGCAGCGCGGCGCGGTGAAGGTGTATGCGATCGATGTTGGCAAAGGCATTCTGCATTGGAAACTGCGTAATGACAGACGCGTGGTCGTGATGGAAGAGACCAACGCGCGGTATGTTGAGTCTTTGCCTGAGCCGGTTGATTTTGTAACGGTGGACGCGTCATTCATTTCGTTGAAGGTTCTGCTCCCCACAATAAAAAAGTGGATCAATCACGAGACCAACCTGCTGTGTTTGATCAAGCCGCAATTCGAAGCCGGAAAGAAAGATGTGGCGCGCGGCGATGGCGTGATCCGCGACCCGGAGATCCACAAGAGTGTGTTGCTCGATGTCTTGAGCTTTGTGCAACAGGAAGGTTTTGCCATTCGCGGGCTGATCAAGAGTCCGCTGTTGGGACCGAAGGGGAACGCTGAATTTCTGGTTTGGCTGGGGGGAGAGATTACCAACACAGATCTGCCTGCGCTTGTGGAAGAAGTGCTTTCAAAATAATTCTTAATCGTA
>CAZMQE010000309.1:2094-3322 GCA_964568115.1 uncultured Anaerolinea sp. | reverse complement strand
ACTGCCACGACTGAAATTGCGGATGTGGTTTTACCTGCCCAGGCATTTACCGAACGCGAAGGCACGCTCACTTCTGGTGAACGCCGTGTCCAACGCTTCTACGCGGCTGTGCCGGTGACCGGTGAAGCCAAACCCGATTTCTCCATCACCTCGCAGATCGCCCGTCACATGGGTATTATTTTGGAAGGAACTTCGATCTCAGCAGTGTTCGATATTCTGTCTGATTCGGTGAAGTCGTTCGAAGGTTTGAATTACGCCAAGCTGGCTGAGACCAAGGCGCAGTGGCCCATCGTCGGGCGCGGTGATGTGTACTACGGCGGCACGACGTATGAGAACACGCAGGGCATGGGCGTACATTTGTCAGCGGCAGCGGGGCGCGGGGAAAAAGTCAGCATCTCCAAGGTCCAGAGAGAAGCGGCTCCACGTCCCAAAGAAAATGAATTGCTGGCGGTGCCCGTCACGAAGTTGTATGACCGTGGCACGACCGTCATGCCGGCTGAATTATTGCATGAGCGCATCGGTGAAGCGACCATTACTTTGCATCCGGACGCCGCCCAGAATTTGGGTGTGACCGCCGGGCAGACGGTGAACGTGAGCTTCAACGGCTTTAGCGGGGAAGTGGTGGTGAAGTTGGATGATACGATCTCAGTGGGTGTCGCGTTGGTGCCGCGTAGTATGGGCATTGCGATCCGCGAGCCCATGGCTGTGAAGGTGAAAGCATGATCTCGGATTGGACTCTCTGGCTTGAGTGGTTTATCAAGGCGCTGGTGGTAACGCTGGCGTTGTTGACCGGCTTTGCATACCTCACCTGGTATGAACGCCGGGCGTTGGCGCGCCTACAAGTGCGTATCGGACCGAACCGGGCGGGACCGCAGGGTTTGTTGCAGCCGATCGCCGATGCAGTGAAATTGATCTTCAAAGAGGAATTGACCCCCGGCAAAGCTGACCGTCTCGTGTTCTTTTGGGCACCGGTCATTACGCTGGTACCCTCGATCATTATTGCGGCAGTCATTCCGTGGGGCACTTCGTTCACGGCTTTTGGACGGACGATCACTTTATATGTTGCGGACCTCAATGTGGGTGTGCTGTATCTGATGTCGATCGCCTCGATCGCGGTGTACGGCATTGTGCTGGCGGGTTGGTCTTCGAATAATAAATATGCGATGCTCGGCGGTTTGCGCTCCTCAGCGCAAATGATCTCGTATGAACTGGCGTTGGGACTTTCGTT
>CAZMQE010000309.1:0-1994 GCA_964568115.1 uncultured Anaerolinea sp. | reverse complement strand
ATGGTCTATCGTGAGTTGAGGAGAAAAGCTTATGAGCGTGCTTGATCCCGCCTGGGAACTAATGCGTGGTCTGTGGACCACTCTTAAAATGTTGGGCGAAAAGCCTGTCACGTTTCAATACCCCGAACAAAAACGGGAAGTGCGTCCGCGTTTTCGTGGTCGCCATGTATTGAAGCGTTACGATAATGGGCTCGAAAAATGCATTGGCTGTTCATTATGTGCCGCTGCCTGCCCGGCGGATGCAATCTTTGTGGAAGCCTCCGAGAACACGGATGAGAAACGCTTCTCGCCTGGCGAGCGGTATGCATCCACCTACGAGATCAATATGCTGCGCTGTATCTACTGTGGCTACTGCGAAGATGCCTGCCCCACCGAAGCGATCGTGCTCGGTGATAACTATGAGCTCTCCTTCTATGACCGCCGTTCTGCGATCTACACCAAGGAAAGCCTGCTCGAACCCGTCCCCACTGTGGATATGACCACTCCGCGCAAAGTGGAGCCCAATGTCTACAAGCGGTCGGTCCCTGAAATGAAAGACCCACAGGATTAGTGAGCGCCCATGTCTCTTGATCTGATACTCTTCCTCGTTCTTGCGTTAGTGGCTGTTGCCACCGCCCTAGGCATGTTGTTGAGCCAAAACGCAGTGTATTCAGCCCTGTTCCTCGTGTTGAACTTCACCACCGTCGCGATCTTCTATCTGTTGCTTGGTGCGCCTTTCATTGCCATGTCACAGATCACGGTATATGCCGGTGCGATCATGGTGTTGTTCCTGTTCGTGATCATGTTGTTGGGGGCGGAAGCTCTTCCGAAGGCGCAAGTTTTGCCCTGGCAGAGACCGCTGGCGATTTTCCTGGCTGTCATCCTTGCTGCTGAAGGAACCTTCCTGCTCATCACCAAAGCCCGCCCAACGGGAAATGTTTTGCAGCCCGAGGCAGTGGTGAATACCATGGATAATCTGCGTGCGATGGGTATGATGTTGTTTAACCAATACCTCCTGCCGTTCGAAGTGACCTCCATTTTGTTGCTGGTTGCCATGATCGGCGCGATCACGTTGACCAAAAAAGAGAAAGGGGCGCATAAATAATGGTCCCGGTTAATTATTACATTGTGCTTTCGGCGATCCTGTTCACCATCGGTGTGACCGGTGTGCTCATCCGCCGCAATGCGCTCATTATTTTTATGTCCATTGAGTTGATGTTGAACGCCTCCAACTTGGCGATCGTTGCGTTCAGCAGCGCCATCAAATCCTTTAGCGGACAGATCTTCGTGTTCTTTGTCATCGCCGTTGCCGCTGCGGAAGTAGCGGTGGGCTTGGCGTTGATCGTGGAGATCTTCAAGTCCAAGCGCAGTATTGACGTGGACCAGATGAGCAGTTTGAAAGGATAGAGATTAGATGACTGGAGACTAGATAAATAGTAGTAATACTATTCTCTAATTCTCTACTCTCTGGAGACTTTTATGCACTTAAGCGAAACAGTAAACACAGGATTTTTCTTTCTAGCGCCGTGGCTGGTATTCTTCCCCGTCATTGGCTTGTTGATCAATATGATCTTTGGTCACAAGTTCAGTGAGACGGTGATCGGCACAGTTGCGAGCCTGGCTTCGGGCGCGGCATTTGTTGTCAGCGTGTTGCTGGCATATTCGGTGGCAGCCGGTCACGGCGAAATGATGAGCGTGCCTTTCGCACAGTGGATCCACATCGGCAGTCTCGAACTGGATTGGACCTTCCGCGTCGACTCGTTATCCACCACGATGATGTTGGTGGTCTCGGGCGTCGGGACGCTGATCCACATCTACGCCATCGGATACATGCACGAGGACGTCCGCTTCAAAAATGACGTGGGGCGGTTCCAGCGCTTCTTCATTTTCCTCAACCTGTTCATCGCCGCCATGATGATCCTCGTCAGCGGCGACTCGTACCTGATGTTGTTCGTCGGCTGGGAAGGTGTGGGGTTGTGCTCCTTCCTGCTGATCGGCTTCTGGTATGAGATGGA
>CAZMQE010000308.1:0-3332 GCA_964568115.1 uncultured Anaerolinea sp. | reverse complement strand
ATGATCGGCACTTCCGTCGGAGCCAGTTTTTCACGCACGGTCTGGCAAAATTCATAACCAGACATGCGCGGCATCATCACATCCAAAATGATCAGATCGGGGATCAGCCCACCATCGATCAACTTCAAGGCGTCGGTGCCGCTCTCAGCCTGATGCACGCGATAATTCGAAAGCGCTAAATGATTTTGGAGCACCTGTAAATTCACCAGCTCATCATCCACGATCAGGATGTTGAATTTCTCACCTTGGGTGTCGCCACTCTGGTTATCAACAACACTCACCACCTCGCGCGTATCGATCACAGACGAGAGGCGTTCACTACCGATCGACTTCACGGGTTCAGTCCGCACCTGTGTTTTCGCGATCGGCAATGTGAATATAAAGTTTGACCCCGTGCCAGCCTCGGATTCGACCTTGATCGTCCCACCGTGCAATTCGACAAGACGCCGCGTCACCGACAACCCCAAACCTGTTCCGCCATAGACGCGTGCCACCGACCCGTCAGCTTGCTCAAAGGCTTCGAAGATTCGTTCCTGTTTTTCAGGGGCAATGCCAATGCCAGTATCTGACACTGAAATAGAAAGCATGTCTCCAGTCTGTTGAGCGCTGATCACGATCTCACCTGTATCCGTGAACTTGATGGCATTCCCCACCAGATTATGCAAAATTTGCTGCAAACGATTTTCATCTGCTTCAGCCAGTGGGAGATCAACCGGAATTCTATTTACGAGCGTTAATGCCTTGCCGCCGATCAAAGGCGCATTGAGATTCAAAACAATATCTGCCGCACCATGGATATCCACAGGCATGAGTTGTAGCTGTAAGTCCTTATGGGTTAGGCGTGAGAAATCCAGAATATCGTTGATCAAGTTCGTCAACCGGCGTCCACTGCCTACGATCAGATCTAGATTTTTCGCCTGGGCTTGGGTCAGCGACCCTGCAGCGCCATCCAGCATGGAATCAGCAAGACCGATGATACCGTTGAGCGGCGTCCGCAGTTCGTGCGAGGTATTGGCAAGGAACTCATCCTTGAGGCGATCCGTTTCACGCAGCGATGTGACCATACTATTAAATGATTCGGTAAGAAACCCGATCTCATCAGCATTTGCCGCCGGAACAGTTACATCCCGCCTACCTTGATTCACCTGACTCACGCCGCCCAGCAAATTCTCCAGCGGGCGCACCAGACTATTCGTAAAGAACAACGGGAACAGGGTCAGAATGATCAACGTTGCAACTATCATCAAACCTGCCAACGGTGCGCCGCCTTTATCATTGATAAAACTTAAACGCTCACGCGCCTGCCAACCCAGGATATAACGCGCGCCATTGAACTCGCGTGAGTAAATATTGTAAACACCTGAACTCTGCAACCCCACGCGGATGCGCGTGCCTGTGCTATCTACATCTGCAAGATTCTCCTCGACCAACGTCTGCCAAATGGTATTGCGGTCTACGCCAAAGGATGTATAAAGCATCTTGCCAATTGAACCAACTGTCGGCTGGTAAATGGAGGCGAAGACCAGGTTCGGAGGCAAAACCGCAGGGTCGAGTTTTCCGTCTATCAGCTGCGACTCCGCCACGTGCTCCACATCCAAAATACGTTCGTTATCAAACACGCGTCCATAAAACGGCAGGATGATATTACTCACTGCGCTCATCACACCCAACACAACTACTAATGTACTGAGCAACAGCTTATTCATGAACGTGGAGGTTTCCGGCGCATAATTCAGATACGTCATCACGAACGCAAAGAAGATCAATAACAGACCAATGTTGAGCACGTAATCTGGGCGGCTCTGCACAATTCCAAACGCCGAATCCGTCGCCAGCAACAAGGTCGGCATGAGGAACACTCCCAGAAAGGCACGCGCTGCCCGTGCATTCTTTTGGCTTGGGAAAATAAATTCGCGCACCCAATCATTAAATCCCCGTTCCTTTTTGGCGCGCATGGTAATGATGGTTTGATAGATCCATTGCCGTGCCATCACAATGGCAGACCATAAAAATCCAAGTAACCCGCCGCTGATCTGAAACAGACGCAGCGGGTCAAACCAATCCAAGCGTCCGGTTGCCGCAGCATAGAGCTGCACACCGATCACCAGCGTTCCAACAACGGCATAGAGCGTAAAGAAAAATCTCGCTGCCGCTTCTTCGCGTTTGAAGACCAATGCAGGGAAGTGATACGCGAACGGCACCAGACCGATCATGATCCACAACAACGGCACGGTTTCAGCCGGGTCGAGGTAATCTGTGAAAGGCGGCAACATCGCATCAGTGACCAACAGCAAAATATTGAATGCTGTGGCTCCGGCAAAGGTGATTCCGAGCAGGCGCGCGGTTTGCGATTTTCCCCTAAACAAAATCACCATAATGACCGCGCTCAACACCAACCGGGTAAGCCCGGCAACCGAACTGGAATTAAAGAAAAATTCTAGGGACATTCCCGAATTATATCTGGTTTAAATTTGGGTCAACTTTCGGATTCATATTAAGCCGCTTTGTTTTTTATGGATGCATAACGCGATGTTAGATGAAACCACGGCGGCGACCACTTCACTTGTGGAATACCCCGGCGGATGACGCTTCGCATCTGCTCCGCACTTTCAAACTGCTCCAGCACAAGGAGGCTGCGTCCCACCTCGAACGCCGCATGCGCATCCGAACCCACTGTCCCCGGGATGTTATGCTTTTCCGCAAATTTTTTCGCCGCGCGATTGAAACCGGGGAACATACAGCGCGAGTTATAGACTTCGATCGCATCCACAAACGGTAGAATCTCAAGTAGGTCTTCTTCCCTCCATGCACCCGACCGCATCCGATCAAACGGATGCGAAACGCTGATGAACGCACCCTGGTCTTTAAGCCGTTGAATAGTCTCGGTAGGAGAAAGATGCGGAGGGATTTCCTCGGTCACGAACGCCGCCAGGAGCTCCCCATGCGTCGTCATGATCTCCTCCCCCACAATGACCAGCTCCGGGTCCAAAGCTTGAGCCGCCCGCGCACCTGCGATGGTGTTGTGGTCGGTAATAATGAGGCGGTCGATGCCCTTGCGGCGCGCCGCGGCAATCAAATCCGCGGGGGATGTAAGGGAGTCTTTTGAGGCGTGTGTGTGGGAGTGGAATTCGACGAGGAACATGTCAGATATTTTACCGTTACCAAGTCGTTGGCACATTAGTAGTTTTTGTTATAAAATTCAACCTACATGGACGATACTCCACTTACCAAGAAACCCTGGTTTTATATCGCCACCTGGCTGGTGTTTTTATTCGCCCTATACGGCTGGCAAATTTATCGCCTGGGGGGGGTGCAGGCAAGCATTCTTTATA
>CAZMQE010000307.1:0-3340 GCA_964568115.1 uncultured Anaerolinea sp. | reverse complement strand
CCTTTGGCGGTCATAAACTGTACCGCTTCAGTTAACTCTTTGCGATATTCCAGGAGCAGGGCACGCATCTCGCTGCGATGATCCGAGTCGTTATATGCACCTTTGGATTTCTGGTCTACGATAGAGGTGATCTTATCGTTGAATCGTTTGGTTAGATCGGATAACATTAAGTCCTGACCGAGCATTTCGAGCGTCTCCTCATCATCAAACAACAATGCGTCATCGTAATCGTAGTCATCGTCAGCGGACTTACGATGATCCTTTTTCCTGGGTTGTGTCTTTTTATTGTTGTTGTATTGTTTCCTTGAACCAGACCCGGAGATCTCCTGATACGCCTCAATCGGCGTTTTTTGAATTAGATATACCATCTTGCCCAGAATGGCATCGCTTTCAGCCTTGTTCATGGCTTCCTGGCTTCCAGCTTTCATATTGTCCTGGCTGAGTTTCCAGGCTTCCAAGTGCTTGTCGGAGACAATGGCGATCTCAGGAGGCGTCTTCCATGTGCCAACTCCGATCCAGTGTAATTCCACGCCATTGTTGCGAGCGCTCTTGGTAAACTCTTCAGTGAATTGAGAGAACAAGTTGGTGATCTTATAACGCGCTGTAAAAGCCGGAGGTGGCTTTAATGGTTTAGGGCTGGCAGATTCATCTGTGGGTTGAGTTAATCGGCGCACCTGTTCCGCGATGGTATCCTCGCGTTGTTTCAATTTCTCAAACTCCGGGGTGCCTGTGCTTGCCAGATATTCGGTGAGATTGCGCTCGTTCATGAACCCACCCAGGCGTCCGCGGATCAACCCGATCATGTTGTTGATCCATGAAAACTCAAAGGCTGAAGGATTTATCTGATCGGGGGTTACTCTGGAAACCGATTTATAGACGATCCGTTCAATCGCATCTTTGTTAAATGGGTAGGGAGATTCCGGGGATGGATTCGCATTCTCTCCGCGATACACGCTGAACATCAAGCGCACATCTGTTGCAGTGATCGGTATACCATCGCGACTGCGGCTTTTCACTGAAGGTGACTTCCCGTCCTGATCGCGTAGCTCCACGTGGTGATCGCGGATATCGATGGCTTGACGGAAGCGTTCAAAGCCATCGATCGTTGCTTTGCCGCCTGGCTCTTTTCCAGTGGGACCGATCACGTGCGGCGTGCCATCCGCTCTTTCGAACAAAGCCACCGAGTCCAGATCCACCATTACTTTACCCGGACCACCGATCAAATATGCTGGTGAATCCAGGTGCTGTTCCGCAACTTTTCCCTGCGTAATGCGGATGGTTTCATTACTGCCTGATAACGCCACTCCCCAAACGAAACTGCGTGCCACCGCCACATCTTCCAACTCAAAAATATCGGCAAGATAAAGAGCAGCTGCATGCAAGGCAATAAAAATTGGTGCAAGGAAAATGGGGAGATACTGAAGAATATGAGGATCAGTCACTGCCTTGATCAAAAGATCAATGAGTTTGATGAACGGATCACCATCATAAGTTGCGGCATAGGACTGCACCAGGAGATATCGAAAGATTTCTTGTAGCCGCTGCACCCATAACCCCAATGGATAAGTAGACAACGTGATCAAAATGCCTGTAAGCAGGAAAAGCACAAATATATAACTCATGCGACGTGCTGCTCTTGCAGGGCTCAAGTCAAACAGCCTGTTTAAAAGAGCATTGATCAGTCGGTCAAATAATTCTTCAAATAAACGTTGTTCTTTTTGGAGAGCAGTTTCAGTGGAAGGTTGCGGTTTTGTGTTCATGAGCCGTTTAACTCCATCCACTTAATGATCTCTTCCAAAACTTCCTGTTCGGCATTCATACGCGAACGTAATTGCTCGTTTTCGATGATAATTCCGCGCGTACGCATAATTAGCGTTTTAAGGGTCTCCTGGTAGCCCTGTGGTTTTTTGCGGAGTAACTCCACGCTTAATTTTTCGGCATATTGCCGAATCGCCTGATCCTGCCCGGCAGCTTCAATGATGTTGCGCTTCCGCTCGATCTGTTTATTCTCTTCTTTGGCTGTACTTAACCAACTGCCAGACCATTTATTAATAATGACATCTTCAATCGCTGGATTTAGGCGCAAGTTACTGACACCCACACTCAATACCCTTAATCCACGCTTTTGCAGCAAAGCGTATTCAGGGCTGGAAGTTGTTTCGCCAGTACGCACGCCATGATCGTCAAAAACATCCACATCTGGTTGGGTCAAGCGTGCTTTCACCATTTCGTTGACTACCTGCAGCGCGGTCTTTTTTTGCAGTTCGCTCTTTGTAGCGCTGCCTGATGTGGTTTGTGCCAGTACAGGCGTGGATTTTTTTGCATCAGCCGGTTTGGCGTTATCCAGCCATTTGATCGCTCGGTCCATCAGCTTATTTATTCTTCTCAACAGCGAAATGTATCCGCGCTGCATCGTATTTAGGTCTGTGCCCAGATGAAGAGCTTGAGTGAGCGGGTCAATATCTTCTTCAACGGGTTCGGGAGGCTGCGGAGCCGGAGGGGGAACCAGTTGTTCCGGTTTGAACAATTCATCGAGCGTGAACTTGCCTACATATTCACGCCAAATATCAACAGCCAGAGATGCTGGGAGTTGATTCCAGGCAATGCGATGACGCGGCGAATCTGAACTAATATTGGGGTTGATCCCTTCGCCCAAAATCGCTTTTTGAATTGCTTCTTTATCTTTCGCTTCTTTTTCTTTGTCTTTTTTGGAAATGCCTACCCGATAGCCAAAACGAGAACCTGGTTGACCCTCCTTTGGAAAACCTGTATCCACCCTGAATGAGATTGAAATATTAGGGACAACTTCGATGCCGTCACGAGTCAGTGCGCTGACTTGTTTGCGGCGATCTTGAATTAATTTATATTCATCTTCATCAATATCATCGTTGTCGGTGTCGAAGGGTTTGTCTGATTCCTTGGGACCAATCGATTGAGATTGTGTATGTAAGTCAACAATGCCGGCAATGAACTCACCTTTATCAAAAAAGTGCACACCAGGTCCCATGGTCTGTTTGATCTTTACAGCGGTGCGTGTAACGGCAGCGCTGGCTGAATCAAGCCATAACACCCCGGGTCCTTTTTTCTGATCCTCGCCTTCGCCCTTGATCAATTCCCCGTTACGGATGAACATGGCTGGACCATGTCCGCCAGAGAGGTAAGTGATCAGGCGGTCGAAGATTTTTTGCCGATCCTGAAAGGTCCGCACGGGTAGAACAAATTGAGCAAAGAATGCAATCCAAATTATAAGAACCAGTGGAAAAATGCAAGCCAGGTCGAGCAGAATATAAAGAATGCTTGCCTGCACCCCCCCCAGGCGATAAATTTGCCAGCCGTATAG
>CAZMQE010000306.1:0-3346 GCA_964568115.1 uncultured Anaerolinea sp. | reverse complement strand
TCGAAAACTGTTGTGGGCTCCGGTCCACCGAGGGTTCGAATCCCTCCCTTCCCGCTGAAGACCCTTGAGGAATTCGAGGGTCTTTTTTTTATAGGAGAAGCCATGTTTAAAAAATATTCCCTGCCACTTGTAAGTACGATATCAATTCTAGCCATTTTTCTTACTGGATGTGGAGCCAGCGCCTCGACGCCAACCTCCGAACCTGCTCCTACGCAAACGGCTTTGACCTCCACTGCTACTTTTACCCCCGAACCTACCGCGACAGTGACTCCCGAGCCCACTGCCACAGCGCTGCCAACGTCCGCTCCTGAACTGGCTCAGTGCAAGATCGGTTCTTATGCTTTTACAAACGTCGGGTTCGGTTTGCCTAACCCATCTCATAAGCTAGCTTCGCTGGGTACGGTCAGGACAGCCGTACTGTTTGCTGATTTTTCCGATAATCCTGCTTCACAGACGCCTGAGGAAATCTTCTCCATCATTTCCCCGAATGCTGAAAAATTCTATAGCGATATATCTCACGGAAAAATGGATTGGGTCTTGGAGCCTCATTTTGTTTGGCTGCGATTAAGCCAGCCCTCCGCGCATTATGGCAAAGCGATCCGCTCTTACGAAGGACATCTGGAATTTATTCAGGAAGCTGTCAATCTGGCGGATGCCGATGTTGATTTCTCAACAGTTGATTCCGTTGTAGTGATGGTGCCGCCTGAGGCGACGAATGTCGGCTATGGTCCCGCGTTTGGTGCTAACGCTGGTGAAGGCTATCAGGCAGATGGCAAGACCTTTGCGAATGGAGTCACCTCCGGGGCAGATCTTAATAGCTGGGGCTTCCTTTGGTTGAACCATGAAACTGGCCATACCATGGGGCTCCCGGATCTATATGCATACCAGTCTGATGGGAATAATTATGATGACATCCATCGTTTCGTCGGCGGGTTTGGTTTGATGGGTTATATCGACGGGGAAGCTCCTGAGTTCTTTGCCTTTGAACGCTGGCAATTGGGTTGGCTTGATGATGCGCAAATCTTCTGTCAGCCAGATGGGGAGCAGACGGTGACCCTCTCTGCACTTGAACTGCAGGGCGGTATTAAGGCGGTGATGATTCCCGTCAGCCAGAATAAGGTAGTGGTCGTTGAATCACGCCGTTCGGTCGGCTACGATGCGGATTTGCCAAAGACTGGGGCGTTGGTCTATACAGTTGACACATCCATTTATTCGGGCGAGGGAACACTGGTGGTCTATCCTATTCTTGAAAATGATCCCTATCGATACAACTCCCCGCTGGCGGTGGGCGAATCTGTTACCGTGGATGGTGTGACAGTCACGGTGCTTGAGGCGACTGATCAGGGTGATACTGTTCAGGTAACAGTCACGAAGTGACATCAAGACACATCTGTGCTTGATATGTTCTGACCCCTAAAGAAATTATGCCTTTAGGGGTCAGATTTTTAATGGTAAGATTCTGGCAATGAAACTAAACCTTTCTCTTGCGCAGATCGCAACCAAATTGGGGGATGTGGATGCCAATCTTGAAAAACATCTAGCTTATATCAAACAAGCCAAAGAGCAAAAAACGGATTTGCTGGTCTTTCCGGAACTATCCCTCACTGGATACGTTTTACAAGATCTGGTCGCATCCGTTGCGCACAAACCGACGGAGGACGACCCGGTCTTCAAGCATCTACTCAACGCGAGTCATGATCTGGACCTGGTAGTTGGCTTCGTGGACGAGGATGCGCGTCATCGCTTTTACATTGCGTCTGCCTACCTTTCCGGCGGAAAGGTGATGCATGTCCATCATAAAGTGTATTTGCCGACGTATGGCTTGTTCGATGAAGGTCGCTTCTTTGCCTGGGGTGATTCGATCCGTTCTTTTGATACACGTTTTGGACGTGTCGGCATGTTGATCTGTGAAGACTTCTGGCATGCGTCACCGCCTTACTTGTTGTGGCTGGATGGTGCCGATATTATGTTGTTCTCCTCTGCTTCGCCGGGGCGTGGATTAAACGATAAGGAAAAACTGGAATCCGCACGTTGGGTGGAGCGCGTGAGCAAAGCCTATGCCAGTATGTTCACAACCTTTGTGGCGCACTGCAATCGGGTGGGGTTTGAGGATGGGCTACTCTTCTGGGGCGGGGCAACGGTCAACGACCCGAATGGGGAGCTGCTTGCACAAGGTCCGTATTTCGAAGAGACGCTTACCAGCGTTGAGTTGGATTTAAACCAACTTAGACGTTCGCGCGCGCGCCTGCCTCTGTTGCGTGACGAACGCACTGCGCTGGTGCAAAAAGAATTGGACAGGATACTTACACGTGGTTGATCTAACGATTAATACCGATGTTGCTCATCAAATCCTGGTCGGCTTCATAAAATCTGAAGTGACGCGGGTGGGCTATTCCCGTGCGGTAATCAACCTTTCAGGCGGTTTGGATTCTGCTATTTCATGTGTGTTAGCCGTAAATGCCCTGGGCGCAGAAAATGTTTTTGCGCTACGGTTGCCTTATCGTACTTCTTCAAAAGATTCACTGGAGCATGCTCAATTAATCATTGATAAGTTCAAGATTCAAAGCGAGACAATTGATATCTCAGACATGGTGGACCCTTTGATCAAGCGCGATCCTAAAATCTCGAACTTACGCAAAGGGAATATTATGGCGCGGGTTCGTATGATCGCTTTGTACGACCAATCAGAAGTTTTCAAGGGTTTGCCAATTGGCACGAGCAATAAAACGGAAATCCTGCTTGGGTATTCCACTTTGTGGGGCGATATGGCTTCTGCGATCAACCCGATCGGCGATCTGTATAAGACGCAAGCCCGTCAGCTTGCCTGGGCGATTGGTGTCCCGGCGCCCATTATTGATAAGCCACCTTCCGCCGATCTATGGGAAGGTCAGACCGACGAAAATGAACTTGGTTTCACCTACGAAGAAGTGGATAAATTACTATATTTACTGGTTGACCAGCGCTACAGCCCACAGGAATGTATTGAAGAGGGCTTCAATGAAAAGTTTGTTAATGCCGTCATCACGCGCATTCGGCGGAATCAATTCAAGCGCATGATGCCTCCAATTGCAAAGTTGAGTAATCGCACCATTGGTTATGACTTCCTGTATTTGAGAGATTGGGGAACATAATAAATGACCTGTATAGATCTCAAAAGCAGAAGGCAGACCACCTTCTGCTTTCTGTTGTAAGGACAGTTAAATTAAAATGCTTCGAATTCCTCCTGCATTAAAACATCGCCGCTTTTTCTACCTCTGGCTGGGATTGTTGATCTCTGTTGCCGGAACCCAGATGCAAATTTGGGCGATCTTTTGGCATATTCGCGAACTAACCAATGAACCTATCG
>CAZMQE010000305.1:0-3375 GCA_964568115.1 uncultured Anaerolinea sp. | reverse complement strand
GGGAAGAAATCCACGACCACTTCGTAATCCTGTCCCTCTTCCACTTCCTGCATCGCGTTCTCAAAATTCATCGCCGAAAGCGCATGCACACTGATCAACGGCGTGTCCAATGACTCACCATACACATGTCGCAACATACCCTCCAGGATGAAAAACAAACCCTTGCCGCCTGAATCGACCACGCCCGCCTGTTTGAGGACCGGGAGCAACTCGGGAGTCTGTTTGACAGATTCATCTGCCGACTTCACCGCGATCTCAAGGATATCGATCGCATCTTTCGCGGACCCGAGGCTGGCTTCTGTTCCAGCAGCTATGCCTTTGGAGACGGTTAAGATCGTCCCCTCCACCGGGCGGACAACACCTTTATAAGCAGTATCGCGTGATTCAGCAAAAGCCTTGACCAGTGTTTCGGCATCGAGCGTTTCATGCTCTTGCACCGCCCGCGCAAACCCGCGCCATAACTGTGAAAGGATCACGCCCGAGTTTCCGCGTGCGCCCATCAACGCGCCTTTTGCAACCAGCCCCGCCATTTTGCCAAGATGTTTCTCGCCTGAGTCTTTGACTTCATTGTACGCCGAGGTCAAAGTGAGCAGCATGTTCGTGCCGGTATCGCCATCGGGCACCGGGAAAACATTCAACGCATTCACGATCTGCTGGTTGGTGCGCAGCCAGGTCATGCCTGCTTCTACCAGCCGCTTCAGCGACTGGCCATCAATTTGGCGCTTACGCAATTTTTGGACACGCGCGGTATTTACAGCCATAAGTTCTATCCTCATTAATCGATATTGCTGATTCTCAGCCCAGCTACGTGAACATCAATTTTGTTCACCCTGAGTCCCAGCGCTTTTTCCACATGGAAGCGGACCGTGTTCCCCACACTTTCCGCCACGGAGTTGATGCGCGTGCCGTATTCCACAATGACGTGGATCTCGATATCAATATCCTCACCGTTATAGCGCACAGTCACACCGCGCGAGGGATCACGCGTGATCGACCTGACGATGCCGTCCGCAAGGTTCTTCGGCGCCAGCCCTACCACGCCATATGATTCAAGTGTGGCATGATAAGCGATGGTCGCTATCGCACCCGGGGATACATGGATCCCGCCCAATGATGTTGTGTCTTCGCCCATATTTGCCTCTTTTTTGATAATTGTATCATCTCGTCTTGAGCCGAGGGGGTTTCTATGGTAAAATGCCGTGCCTTCGAAAAGGGCAATTAATACTCAAAGTTCTTTCGGAATTATAGCAAGAAAGGAAGTTATCAAATGGCTAAATGCGCTCACTGTGGTAAAGCCACAACCTTCGGACACTCCCGCTCATTCTCCCAGCGCGCCACCAATCGTCCCTTCAAGCCCAACTTGCAGAAAACGATTGTGATGGAAAAGGGACGCGTTGTGCATAAGGTGCTCTGCACCAAATGCATCAAGGCGATGGGCAAGTCTCTCGCCTAAGGTTCCAAAGTTTTCCAACAAAAAATACGGCATGATATGCCGTATTTTTTGTTTAATTGCCTGAACGCAGTGCCTGAATTCCAGCTGCAACGCCCTGTGGATATTTAAACACAGCCGTCGCCGCGACAAATGCCGTAGCCCCAGCTTCCTTCAACCTCGGTAGATTCTCAGCATTGACGCCACCATCCACTTCGAGCCAGGCGGACGAACCCAACGCATCCAATCGCTTGCGGACTTCCGCCACTCTGGCAAAGGATTCAGGGACGAACTTGCCGCCAGAAAAACCGGGATTCACGCTCATCACCAACACCAGGTCTGCGAGGTGGAGAACAGACTCAAGCGCCGCGATAGGTGTGCCCGGATTCAACGTCACACCAGCTTTACAACCCAACGACTTGATGAATTCCAACGTCCGATGCAAATGCGGACAGGTCTCTACGTGTACGGTCAGGATGCTGGCTCCGGCTTTGGCGAAGGATTCGAGCAATCCTTCTGGTTTTTCGATCATCAGATGTACATCGAGCGGAAGTTTGCTCGCACGCTTGCAGTGCTCAACGATGAACGGTCCCATGGTGAGGTTGGGAACGAAGTGACCGTCCATCACGTCAATGTGCAGCCAGTCCGCACCGGCGGATTCGCAGGCGGCGATCTCAGCACCGAGGCGCGTAAAATCTGCTGAGAGAATGGAGGGGGCGAGGATGTGTGGTTTGGGCATAAAAGATATAAGTGACAGTCACCTTCGAGGTGACTGTCACTTTAGTTAACGCGGGTTATAGAGAAAATAAATATAGATCCAAAATGGGATCAAACCGCCGACAGAAATGAGAGCGAGCAAGCCAAGCCCAACCGCTGCCCAATCGATCTCTACATCAGGGATGGTGACTTCGGGCATGGTGATCTCAGGCATGGTAATTTCCGGGAGCGAGATGACAGGCCGAGGCTTGGAGGGAACCGCATCCGTCGCTTTTTGATAGGCGGCAGTTTCGGGCGTCAAATTTAAAGCGGAGGTGGGAGGCACATCGCGTTGAGTCCCGAAGCGCAAAAGTACACGCCCGAGTTGATCGGCGGTGCGATAGCGCGCGGCGGGTTCCTTCGAGAGCACCTTCATCACGATCTCTTCAAGCGCGGTGGGAATTTCCGGAATGTATTCGCTGGGAGGAATGGGATTTTCCTCCAGATGCATGCGCGCGAGTTCTTCGCTGGAGGGTGCGGTGAAGGGCAACGCACCGGTGAGCACTTCATAAAGCACAACGCCGAGGGAATACACATCGGAGGCGGGCGAAGGTGCTTCGCCAACGGCTTGCTCTGGCGAGAAGTATTGCGGCGAGCCCCAAACTACATCGGCACGTTCATCAGGCAGGATGGTGGAGAGGGCACGGGCGATACCAAAGTCTGTGACCTTGAGCCGACCATCGGGTGTGACGATCATGTTATGCGGTTTGATATCGCAGTGGACGAGTCCCGCGCGATGGGCGTACCCAATCCCGGCGCAGGCTTGCACCATTAAGGGGATCGCCTCTTCCACGGAATAACGCCCGCGTTGGCGCAAAATGGTTTTTAAGTCTTTGCCGGGGATGTGTTCCATCACAATGAAGAGTTGACCGTGGTCGAACCCAAAATCATGAACAGTGACAATGTTGGGATGCGAAAGGTTAGCCGCGGCGCGCGCTTCCTGTTTGAAGCGGTCCTGGAAGGATTGATCGTCTGAATAGGTTTCGTGGAGGATCTTGATGGCGACCGAACGCTCGAGCATTAAGTCGCGCGCGCGGAACACATCTGCCATGCCCCCGGTGCCGATGCGTTCGAGAAGTTGATAACGGTTGTTGAGTAATGCGCCTTCTTCCATATCTGAAAAGATTATATCATTTTGGGGTAACCGCGGAGGCGCCAGCACCAACGACGAGGAAGTCTGTTCGTAAAAA
>CAZMQE010000304.1:0-3394 GCA_964568115.1 uncultured Anaerolinea sp. | reverse complement strand
GGCACCGTCAATATCTGACATGGCAAATAATTCGGACGCGTTGGCTGCGGTCACCGAGCCGCCGTATTGGATGCGCATCGCCTGGGCATTTGCCTCGCCGAATAATTCGCTCAAAGCAGGACGGATGAATTTGGCGTGTACCATATTCGCATTTTCCGCGCTGGAGGCTTTGCCGGTGCCGATCGCCCAGACAGGCTCGTAGGCAACCACAATGCGTGAGGCGGATGCAGAGTCAACTTCAGCGAAGCCAAATTTAATTTGACGCCGAACAACTTCCTCGGTAAGCCCTGATTCGTATTGGTCCAGGGTTTCGCCGACACACACGATCGGGGTCAGGTCAAATTTGAGGGCGGCACGCAGTTTTCGATTCACCGTCTCATCCGTTTCTCCGAAATAGGCGCGGCGCTCGGAGTGACCGAGGATGACGTAGTTGCAAAATTCCTTCACCATGTTTGGCGCGACTTCACCCGTGAACGCGCCTTTCTCCTCCCAGTGCATATTCTGTGCACCGAGCCCGATACCCGAGCCTGCAAGCATTTCAGCGACTGACGAGATCAACGTGAAAGGCGGACAGAATACTTTTTCGACGCCCGCGATTTCGCGCAGGGGAGCGCTCATTTTAGAGACCAGTTCGCGCGCTTCGGCGACGGTCTTGTTCATTTTCCAATTTCCAGCAACAATGCGAGTGCGACTCATTTTATTATCCTCTTTGAATGTATAGCGATTTATTCTGGCAGCGGCTTTGATCTATTTCAGCCCATCCAAAATTTGTTGTGCGAAGATGCGGATCCATTCCGGTGTAGAAGCGGTATCGTTGACCAATGGAGCCAAAACAAGGTTGGCTTTATCGGTATTGCCCTGCCGGGCAGCGAGTTCGCCTTCCAGCAAGAACGCTTCGCGCAGGGTTGAATCGAGTTTGATTGCCTGATTCAGCGTGTCGAAGGCTTGGTCGATCTTTTTGTTGTAATACAGGTTGCGGGCGCGAGCCACCAAAGCAATGGCTTCATCCACCTGCGATACGCGCTCAAACGGAACGATCAGCGGTGCTTCAAGTTTGTCGGCGCCTTTGTAATAACTCTCGCGGAACGATTCGTTCAAACGCTCGGGGACATTTCCACTTAAGGCATATGCCCTCACGGCTTGAAAATACATGGAGGCGGCAGGCAGCCAGCCATCGGGTTGACCTTTGAATTTATCCCCAGCCTGTACAAAGAAATCACGGTTATCTGGTCCGGCTAGTTTGATGATATTGCCTAGGGTTTCATACGTTTCTTTTTGCCAGTTGAAGTTCCAGTAGGTGAGCGCCAGATCAAGTTGTGCGTTAAGATCTTGTGGGTTATCGTTCGCGCGTTTTTGTGCATCCGCGATCTCAGGTGGGACAACCACACCGCCTACTGGCGTTGGTTGTAGCGGAATGGCAGTGCCCTGCGGATTTTGAATGGGTGGTAATGGTTGTGACTGCGTTACTACGCTGGGAGGTTTGTTTGCAGATGGGTTATTGCCTGCGAGCAATCTCCCGAACAGACGATTGTTGCGGGCGACCACCAGAAATCCCAAACAAAGCAGGATGATCAATCCGATGCTGACCCACATCCACGGTGAGCGCTTCTTTGCTGTCGCCAAATCTGCTTCAGCGACTTGAGCCTTTGTCGCCACTTTCGTTGGAACGCTCACAGGCACAGCCAGCTTTTCAGCGGGTTTCAATGCCTGCGATACCCTGGCTGAAGTGCCCTGCATGGGCACGCCCGCTTCACTCCAGGCATCCTTGAAGGCTGCGACCAATTGTATGGCATCTTCGAAACGGTCATCGCGTTCCTTTGCCAGAGACTTTAACAACACACGCTCCACCGCTTCGGGCACACTGGGGTTGACCGCGTGCGGCAACGGCAAAGGCGTATAAATGTGATCGTGAATGATCGAGAAGGGTGTATCGGCATTGAACGGGACGCGTCCCACAACCATTTCATAGAGCATTACGCCAAATGAATACAAGTCGGTGCGTTGATCAAGATCCCCTTTGCCCATGGCTTGCTCAGGCGAAATATATTGTGGTGTGCCCATGATCATGTCCGATGAGAGCGTCGATTCACCGGATTGCGCGATGCGTGCCAATCCAAAATCTGCCAGATAGATCTGACCGTCATTGGCGATGATCACATTCGAAGGTTTAATGTCACGGTGCAGGATGCCTTGTTTATGGGCATACGCCAGCGCAAGTCCCATTGCGTCTACGATCCTTGAGATTTCATCCGAAGCTAATGGGCCTTGATCCAGCCGGGCTTTGAGTGTATCCCCTTCAATGTACTTCATCACCAGGTATGGGCGGTTCTCGTGCTCAGCGTAATCATAAACTGGCACAATGTTGGGGTGTTCCAGCCGTGCCACCACGCGCGCTTCGCGCTGAAACCGTGAAGCGAATGACTTATCTTCATTAAATGCCGGGTGTAGTGCTTTGAGCGCCACATATCGATCTAAAGAGGCATGATAAGCTTTGTAGACCGTAGCCATGCCGCCCTGCCCAAGCTTTTCAACGATACGATATGGACCGATGTTTTCACCGACGGTGAATGACATGTAGATTCTCCACTTGCTAGTTTCAACGAATTATAGCCGAGTGTGATTAATTGTGGATTGCGTGATTGTAAATTGTCTGCAAATTGAAACAAAAACAGCGTGGTAATTGTCCACGCTGTTTTTAAAAGTCACGCTTATTTGTCTAATAAGGCTGCAACGCCGGGCAGTTCTTTGCCTTCCAGGAACTCGAGCGAAGCGCCGCCACCGGTGGAGACGTGCGTCATTTGCTTGGCAACGCCAGCCTTCTTGACCGCGCTCGCTGAATCGCCGCCGCCGATCACCGTGATCGCCTTGGACTCAGCTAACATGCGCGCCAGTGCGAATGTACCTTCAGCAAACTTGGGCATTTCGAAGACGCCCACGGGTCCATTCCAAACGATCAACTTGGCTCCGTCCAATTCTTTTTGATACAAGCTGATGGTTTTCGGTCCCACATCCAGCATGCGCCAACCCGCGGGGATCTTGTCCACGTCGACGGTTTGGGTGTTGGCTTCGGCATCGAATTTATCCGCAATGACCGCATCCACAGGCAGGATCAATTTTTCGCCAGATTTTTTCATGATGCTTTTGGCGGTCTCAAGCGAGGATGATTCAACGAGACTGTCTTGCATATCCAGTCCCTGTGCGGCGAGGAAGGTGTTCGCCATGCCGCCGCCGATGATCAACTTATCGCATTTCGCGAGCAGAGTTTCAACGACTAGAATTTTGTCGCTGATCTTTGCGCCGCCGAGAATCGCGATGTAAGGATGTTCTGGGTTCGCAACAGCGCGCCCGAGATATTCCAATTCCTGTTCCATCAAGAAGCCAGAGACGGCGGGGA
>CAZMQE010000303.1:2312-3419 GCA_964568115.1 uncultured Anaerolinea sp. | reverse complement strand
CTCAGCCCTCCGCTCAGGACGAAGGGAAGGCTATAATACCCACATGCCCCGCATTTGTATTGTACCGCGCGTAGAAGGTCTCGCTGGCGTAGCATCCTTTCGACTCAAATTCGAGAACGGACTGCGTGCCCGTGGCGTGGAAGTGACCAACGACCTCACACAACCAGCAGATGTTGTTCTCGTTCTCGCTGGGACGAAGAACCTGCTACCGTTATGGAGAGCGCATCGGCGCGGACAACGCATCGTGCAACGCCTCGACGGCGTCAACTGGGTGCATCGTGTGCGTTGGGCGGGACTGCGTTATACAATCCGCGCAATTTATGGCAACGCCAATCTTTCATTTATCCGCAGACGTTTGGCAGACAAGGTGATTTATCAAAGTAATTTTATAAAAAACTGGTGGGAGGATTGGTATAAACCCGCGCGTGTGCCTGCCACTGTGATCTTGAATGGCGCCGACCTGGATCAATATACGCCTCATGGTTTACATGAACGCCCATCGGGTCATTATCGAATACTCATTGTAGAGGGGAGCATGGCTGGTGCGCAGAATTCCGGGCTGTATAGTGCCGTTGAGCTTGCCAATCTTCTTTCACATAAACACAAGATCGAACTGATGATCGTTGGCCGGGTTGACAAACACACCCAGAATAAATTAAAGAATCAAACTGCGTTCCGCATCAAATTCATGAACACGATACCGCGCGAACAGATCCCGTGGATGATGCGTTCATCGCATGTTTTATTCTCCGCAGAAGTGAATCCGCCTTGCCCCAATTCCGTGATCGAAGCATTGGCATGCGGGCTTCCCGTCATCGGCTTCGACACCGGTTCGCTCTCTGAGATCGTACAGGGAGATGCAGGCAAACTCGTCCCTTATGGCGCCAACCAATGGAAGTTGGAAAAGCCAAATGTTCAAGCACTTGCCGATGCAGCCGATGAAGTTATACAAGACAATGATCAATACCGTAGGTCGGCGCGGGAACAGGCGGAAAATGTATTAGGGCTGGACAAAATGGTGGATGAATATCTGAAAGTGTTGTTGTAATTATGTTGGTGGTTGAGTAGCCCTGAGCGTTCGTAGCGAAGGGTATATCGAAACCACCA
>CAZMQE010000303.1:0-2212 GCA_964568115.1 uncultured Anaerolinea sp. | reverse complement strand
CATAACCTGGGCGGCGCACCCTTGACCTATGTATTGCGTGCCGTATTGCTTGGCATCACCTATGGTTTATTATGGTTCATCGCCAAACAGGAATCCGGTCCGCGCACGGCGACGATTCTGATCATTCTCACGGGGCTGGCAACCAGCGGCAACTGGGTGATGCGCACACAATTATTTGCGTATCCATTATTCGCTTTATGTTTATATACCATGTTCGCCTGGCAAAAAGGGAACAATCGTTACCTGTGGATATTACCGGTCAGCATGGTGCTTTGGTCAAACTTGCATGGATCATTTATTCTGGCATTGGTACTAGCGGGCGCGGCTTTTGTATTTGGCGCAGGCAACCGCAAACCATTATTGATCGCGCTCGTTCTGATGCTGGCAGGCACCCTGCTCACCCCGCATGGCCTCAATGCCTGGCGTCAGGTGGTCTTCATGCTCAACAATCCATCTGACCAACTCTTTAGCACCGAATGGTTCCCCCCGAAAAATGAAGGCTGGCAGGCAAACATTTTCTTTGCGTGGATTCTTGCATTACCACCGCTCGCAGCATTTTCAACGCGCAAACTAACCATCATGGAATGGATCTTGTTTCTCGGTTTCGGCTGGCTGGCGTTTTCAGGTGTTCGTTACATGATCTGGTTTTCATTTATCGTGGCAATTCTCACTGCGAAATTATTGGCGGGCATTCCCAATTACAAACTGGATGCAACCGCAAAAGTTTCATCCCCAGTATTCAACATCGTGCTCGCGAGTGTTTTCATGCTAATGCCTCTCTTCAGCCTGCCCGGCATCCGCGAAACATGGTGGGCAACAGCGCCGCAAGTCTACGACAAGTCCACGCCCTTCAAAGCAGTGGAATGGTTGAAAGCGCACCCGGAAACACCCGGACCCATATGGAATGATTATGCCTTTGGCAGTTATCTGATTTATGCATTGCCCTCACGTCCGCCCTGGCTGGATACTCGTTTCTTTGTTTACCCTCCCGAACAAATGAAAGCGTATCAAAAGATCAGTGTCACCGGGCAAGAATGGGAACCGCTCTTCCAACACGATGGCATCAACCTGTTGTTGTTATCGGTTGCCGAACAGCCGCGTTTGATCGAAGCCATTGAAAAATCAACGCAGTGGTGCGAACAATATCGCGATAAAACCGCTGTCATCTTCTCGCGCTGTACCCCAATTCAATGAAATCTTTTTCAGGCAAACTCGCTTTACAACAACGCGTGCTTCCCACATACCGCGCGCCGTTCTTTGACCTGCTCGCCTCCGCGTGCGATGGCGGGCTGAGTCTATTCACCGGTTTGCCGCGTCCAGTCGAAGGCATCACAACTGCGAAGCAATTACAGATCGCAAATTACAAATTAGGGGAGAACATCCATCTGTTTAGCGGCGCCTTCTATCTCTGTTATCAACGCGGATTGATGAACTGGCTCAAAAAACAAAATCCCGATGCCCTCATCATGGAAGCCAACCCGCGCTATCTTTCAACATCCTCTGCCGTGAAGTGGATGCATCAACAGCAAAAGCCGGTCATCGGTTGGGGATTAGGATCACCGCCTCTTTCTGGACCTTTAGCTGGATTCCGTCAAACGCGCCGACTCTCCTTCCTGACTCAATTCGACGCGCTGCTCGCCTACAGTCAACGCGGCGCGGACGAGTATGCCGCCCTCGGTTTTCCACGCGAGAAAATATTCGTCGCACATAATTCGGTCTCACCAGCGCCATCTCATTCATTACCACCTCGACCAGCGACATTCAATATTCGCCCTGTTATTTTATTCGTTGGGAGATTGCAGGCTCGCAAGCGCCTCGACTCGTTATTCCGTGCCTGTGCGCAGATCGAAGCAAAGCCGCGACTCATCATCATCGGCGATGGACCTGAACGCGCCACACTTGAAGCGTTAGCCAAAGAAATTTACCCCAGCGCAGAATTTATCGGAGCAAAGCATGGGGCTGAGCTAAAGCCCTATTTTGCAGAAGCAGACCTCTTCGTCCTGCCCGGAACCGGCGGACTCGCCGTCCAGGAGGCGATGAGTTATGGGCTACCGGTCATTGTCGCGCAAGGGGATGGCACACAGGATGATCTGGTCAGAAAAGAAAATGGCTGGCAGATCCCGCCCGATGATTTCGTTGCGCTGGTTGCCACAATAAAAGACGCGCTATCGGATGTAGCGCGTCTGCGAAGGATGGGAGCTGAGTCTTATCG
>CAZMQE010000302.1:0-3423 GCA_964568115.1 uncultured Anaerolinea sp. | reverse complement strand
CAAAGTCCGCCTCGCAAGGGCGGACTTTTGTTGTAACCAAATTGGGATATATATTGTCTTGTGTTGGATGGATGACTATAATTTATTCCATTCATTTTTTAGGCGGGTTGATTTTGTTAGACAACACATTACGGGGAGATTAGCATCTTCCCTAGGAGAATTTCTATGTTCAAAAAAAGCTATCAATTATTTATTTTGTCTAATGACCAAGTGGTTGTATCAGGCATGAAAAAGATAAGGCAGGAAACTTTGTTGGAACAATCAGGATCCAATGACCTGTTGTAAGAAGGAAATTTTTATGAAAAGCACATCTCGTCTAATAGTTATTTTATCGATGTTTTTATTAATGTTTGGGTTGGGACCCCGCCCACTCCCTGAGTCGGGTCTGGCAACACCTAACCAGATCATCGAAGAGAATAAAAAACAGGGCACCACGAGTTGGATGGCTCCAATTTTGCAAACCCCAATGGATACCTGGGACAGAGGTAAATATTCAGGATTATATGCTGACTCAGGGCGGGAGATGTCATCCGGTTTAATGGATTGGAGTACATGGACTATCCGAGGCTATGCTGGGAAATCGAGCATCAACAAAGGCGAATCCGTCACATTGCACATCAGCACATCCCTGCCTACATATAATATCGATGTATACAGGATGGGTTGGTATAACGGTACAGGTGGCAGATATATTATGGGAGTTGCCAATCTTACAGGGCAAAACTCTGCCATACCTACAGCGGACCCCCTGACGGGTATGCTTGATGCGAACTGGCCCGTTTCCTATACGCTTCAAACCGGAAGCGACTGGGTCAGCGGATACTATCTGATCAAGTTGACCGCAAGTGACCAAACTATCAACTACATTCCTTTGATTGTCAGAGACGATAGTTCAGACTCTGATGTCCTTTATCAAGTTGCGCTTACCACCTATCAGGCTTATAACAACTGGGGCGGTAAAAGTTTGTACGATTCCAATTCCACAGGTGGCAGGGCATACAAGGTTTCATATAATCGCCCCTATGCAGACTGGTGGGGAGCTGGACATTTCTTTTCAGGCGATTATGGCATGATTCGCTTTTTGGAATCGAAGGGGTACAACATTACCTATGCTACAAATATTGACACACACAACAACCCTGATCTGATGGATAGCCACAAAGTGTTTCTTTCCAATTGGCACGATGAATATTGGTCCAAGGAAATGCGTGACAACATCACAGCTGCAAGGGATGCCGGTAAACACCTGGCATTTTTCACAGGCAATTCGGTCTATTGGCAAATTCGATTTGAGAACGACGCCTCTGGAAATCCCTATCGCGTTCAAACATGCTATAAAGACGCCACCCTCGATCCATTGTCCGCATCAGACCCTAGTCGCACCACTGTTCTGTGGCGTGACCCGCCGGTAAACAAGCCGGAAAATGAATTACTGGGGGTAATGTATGGCGATGTTCTGTCAACAAACCGATTTGACTGGGTCGTGCAAAATTCAAGCCACTGGATATATGATGGCACCGGACTTTCGGATGGCAGCATCATTACGCAGGTGATTGGCAATGAATCTGACAGAATTTACAACAACGGTCTTACTCCGGCTAATATTGTCATTCTTTCCAACTCGCCTGTACTAGGTGGTATGTATGCAAATTCATCCATGTACACAGCGCCTAGCGGGGCACTGGTGTTTGATGCCGCCAATATCGAGTGGTCATTAAATGTGGACAAGAACGAATATATGAATTTCTCAAAGAACGAGCCGTCCATTCAGCGCATGACAACAAACCTACTCGACCACATGCTTGGCGAAGTGCCAGTGTTTGAAATACAGGACAGCGTGATGTACGACGATGGATTCTGGTTTCATTGGTATAACCCAACCAGCGCAAACAGCATCAGGGATTTTGCCTCTACAGCCCAGGTATATAGCGGACTCAAGTCCATAGCCTTTACCGCCCTGAACGCCAGTGCCGTACTACGCTTCGAGTCTGATCAAGGCGTTTGGACAAGCCCGTATACACACCTGAAATTTGCGGTGTATGGCACGACAAGTACCCAAAAGCTTGGCGTAGCGCTGCGGGATATGTCTTATACGGAATTAACCCCCTACCTTTCTCTTTCAGATTATGGAGGCCAACCAACCCCCAATCAATGGAAGGTGTACACCATCCCTCTTTCAAGCTTAAACGCCTTGAATATGAATATTAGCGGTTTGGCGCTTGCCAACACCAGCGGTTCAGCACAGCCCATTCTATATGTAGACGAAGTTAAACTGATCAAAGCGCCATTCGTATCTTCGATCGCCCGTGTCTCCACATCTCCGACCAATATCGCCAGCGTAGGCTTCACAGTCACATTCTCTGAATCCGTGACGGGGGTGGATTCAGGAGATTTCACTCTCACGACCATAGGCGTGAGCGGCGCATCCATCACCGGGGTGAGCGGCTCCGGCTCCACCCGCACAGTTACGGTCAACACCGGAACCGGCAATGGCACGATCCGTCTGGACGTGGTGGATAACGACAGCATCCAAGACACCTCGAGTAATCTCCTTGGAGGACCAGGGGCCGGCAATGGAAGCTTTATTGGCACTCAATCTTATGCGATCGATAAAACTGCACCTGCCATCACCATCTCCAATCCCAATATCACTCCGGCACAAAGCAAAACCATCACTGCCAGTTCATCAGATGGCACCTTGACCATGCGAATCACTACGGGGTCAGTTTGTGACGCCTCCCTCACGTTCATCTCGTATTCAAGCCAAATCTTCACCTCGGAATCCGATAACGGTAAGAAGGTCTGCTATCAAGCAACTGATTCGCTCGGCAACACAGCCTATAGTCTTTCCAATGCCATTGCGGGTATCGATACAACTGCGCCCACTACACAAATCAATTCCAACCCACCCAATCTTTCCCCCAGCACAACTGCAAGTTTCACATTCTCCAGCCCAGACCTTACGGCTGTCTTCGAATGCTCATTGGATAGTGGACCCTATTCTGCCTGCACTACGCCTCATCAGATCATCAACCTAACCGATGGATCACATACTTTGTTGATCCGCGCCAAAGATGCGGCGGGGAATTTGGATGCAACCCCCGTCTCCTTCACGTGGATGATTGATGCTACCTCACCAACCGTATCCTCGATCATTCGCACCTCCGCATCCCCTACCAATGCCGCTAGCGTGGACTTCACAGTTACATTCCCTGAATCTGTGTCGGGCGTGAATACAAGTACGCCGTTTAGCGATTTTTCATTAACAACTACGGGCGTGACAGGCGCAACTATCACAAGCGTGAGTGGCTCAGGTGCTACCTACATGGTTACGGTGAATACTGGATTAGGCAATGGAACAGTTCGCTTGGATGTAGTGGACGATGACAGCATCAAGGATGCGGCGAATAATCCGCTGGGAGG
>CAZMQE010000301.1:0-3431 GCA_964568115.1 uncultured Anaerolinea sp. | reverse complement strand
CCGGCATTGCAGGAAACGTATATCATTGGCGAAATGGATTGGGGCAACATCTGGGTGTATGGGACAAATATATTGCTGGCAGGCTGGCTGACACGCGAGGAATTCAACCGCGGCGCACGTGCGATTCTGCCCGGTGCGCGCGTCTTTCAATACGACCGCACCCGCACGAAGAATTTGGCAGTGAATGTCTCCGAACTTAAACCGTTGGCTGAGCTGTTTGAACGTGTGAGGGAATGGACTGAACGCAGGTGACAGTCATCTTTAAGATGACTGTCACCTAAAAATTAGAGGTAACCCATGAAAACAAAACGTATTGCTTTTGGATTTTTGATTCTTTCGCTGATGGCGTGCAACTTCGTCACGCAGATGATCGTCCCGCCGACCGCCACGCCCCTGCCCACGGCAACACTCACTCCCACAGCCACCGTCACACCAACACCCACCCCGCTTGTACCGGCATATATTCCGCCGCAATGCGCAGGGTCAGCGCTGGCTACAATTGCGCCCGATCTCGCGCTTGCCCAACCCACACTCGAAGCCCGAACAAACCCGCCGATTTCAAAATCCATGCAGCTGCGCGTGTTCAACGATGTTGTCAGTGTCGTGGAAGCGGTGTATGTCTACCCGGATTACAACGGCAAGGATTGGAAAGCCATCACAGAGCAATATCGCGTCAAGGTCGAAGCCGGGTTGGAGACCGAGGCGTTCTATCAGGAAATGCAAGCGATGATCTTCGCATTGGAGGATGATCACTCCAATTTTCTATCGCCCCTCCAAGTGGAAGCGGATGCCGCCGAACTCAAAGGCGAGAATAATTATGTAGGTGTGGGGATCTACGGAAACTATGACTTCGAAAAGAATAGCTTTGTCGTCATCTCGACGTTTCCCGGCTCTTCCGCCGAACATGCCGGGATCCAGTCACACGATAGCATTATCCTGGTGGACGGCTTGCCCATCACCGAAGAACTTGGCAACCGCCTGCGCGGACCCGAATGTTCAGCGGTGCTGGCAAAGGTGCAATCACCGGGTGAAGCTCCGCGCGATGTCATGCTCATGCGTTATCGCATTGAGGGCAGTATACCCGTTGAAGCGCGCCTAGTCCCAACAACCGACGGTTCGCGGATCGGCTATATATTTATCCCATCCTTCTTTGATGAAACCATTCCGCCGCAAGTGGAAGCGGCGCTGAACGAATTCGGTCAATTGGACGGCTTGATCCTGGATCTGCGCATGAACGGCGGCGGGAGCAGCACGGTCACGTACCCGATCATGAGTTTCTTTACCAGCGGCAAATTGGGAAATTTCGTAAGCCGTGAGAAATCGCGTCCGTTGACAATCGAAGCGAACCCAATCCAAAACTCGCAGACCGTGCCGTTGATTGTGATGGTCGGTGAAGACACCGTCAGCTTTGGCGAGATCTTTGCCGGTGTGATGCAGGATTCCGGTCGCGCCAAGATCGTGGGAGAAACCAGCCTGGGGAACGTGGAAGTCTTAAGTGGTTATGATTTTGACGACGGCTCAGTGATCTGGATCGCTGCCGAAACGTTCAAATCCGCTTTCTCAGATGCCAATTGGGAGCAGACCGGTATCGTGCCCGATGCGCAAGCCTTCGCCCCCTGGGACACATTCTATTTCGATACCGACCCATCCATCAAAGCGGCTGTGGAGTTATTGGGACACAAGTAATGGTTTTTTCGTTCGAGTACATCAAACTGGGTGGCTTCACCTATCATGTTCTGCGTGATCCAGTCACGATCAAAGCCTATCTTATGAAATGGGTTATGCGTGAATGGGAAATTGACCACAACATAGCCCCCGCCGAGAATTGGACCGTGGCATGGATGAACATCCTCCCCACTATGGAGTTCACGTTAGAGGTCATCGACCTGGATAGTATCAATCCGCACCCAGATCTAATGAGCACGCCTGAATTCATCCTGTCTCTGCAGGAGCGCGCTGATGAAAGAGAAGAAAGTGTGCTACGTGGGGTTTCAATAGAACCGCTGTTGATCAATCGAGATGGTTTTCAGTTAATGGATGGGTATACACGCTATACCGTTTTGAAAAGATACGCACAAAAAGAAGTGTATGCGTATGCTGGGTCTATCAAGTAGCTTATTCGGGGGCTAAGCCCCCCGAATAAGCATATAAAAGCAGAACTGGATTAATTTTCATTCATTCAACTCTGGTACACTTCTTAGCATGACCAAGAGAAATATCCTAATCAGCATTGCCAGCTTATTGGTACTGGCGGCTTTGCTTTACCAAATCCCTGCCATCAATAGTCGTATGGCGTGGCGCATTGAAGTTGCAAAGACCTACGCAAAGAACATCCTCAATCCGGTTGGTGATGTACCCACAGCGATCCCAAATCCCACCGGCACAAAAAATCCTGTAACACCAACAACGTCTCCAACGAGCGTAGCGCTTGAAACGCCCATCCCTGCCACCGCTACGCTTCCGCCTCTGCCTGCGCAGGCATTACTCAAATCACCGGCGTACGAAAAACAAACCCCGAACAATTGTGGTCCCGCCGCGCTTTCGATGATGCTCCACATCTTCGGCTGGAGCGGCACTCAAAAAGATATCTCTGATGTGATCAAACCCGTCGTTGGCGATCGCAACGTCAACCCAGAAGAGTTGGCATATTGGGTTCGCAACTATGCGGGCTGGCTGCGCATCGAATATCGCGTGGGCGGCGATCTCGAAACGCTCAAACGTTTGCTCGCGGCGGCGTATCCGGTCATCATCGAAGGCACCACGTCGCTCAACCCCGAAGATAGCGGCTGGCCCGATGATGATCTTTGGGCGGCGCATTATCTCCTGCTCACCGGCTACGATGATGCAACCAAAACCTTCACTGTGCAGGATACCTATCGCGGTCCTGATCGGCAGGTTCCATACGATCAACTCGTCACAGAGTGGAAACCCTTCAACTATTTATACATGATCCTGTATCTCCCCGAACAGGAAGATGAGATGAAGGGACTGCTCGCCTCCAACTGGGACCCAGACCTGAATCGCCAAAACAGCCTTACCGCATCCCAAGCCGCCACCGTCCAAGATCCATCTGACGCCTTTGCCTGGTTCAACCTCGGCAGCAACCTCGTCTACTTTGAACGCTACGATGAAGCCAACGCTGCCTATGATAAAGCGCGTGAACTCGGTCTACCGCAACGCATGTTCCGTTATCAGTTCGGTCCGTTCATCGCGAACTTCCAATCCAACCGCACAGAGGATCTATTATCCCTTACAGATTATGCCCTGCAACGCACTGAAATGTCTGAAGAGACCTGGCTTTGGCACGGCTGGGCTTTATATAGAAAAGGTGATGGCAAAGGCGCGGTCAAAGACTGGCGCAAAGCGTTAGCCATCCACCCGGGATATCAAGATGCGTTGTACGCGTTGAACTTTGTCGGCGCGACACCGTA
>CAZMQE010000300.1:0-3432 GCA_964568115.1 uncultured Anaerolinea sp. | reverse complement strand
CGCCTTCTTCGCGGGCTTCGGCTTCGATCTGGCGGATGATGCGTGCCATGTCGCCACGGGCTTCTTTTTCAACCAACGCAAAGAGTTCTTTCTTGGCATCGTCTTGTGACATTTGAGCGACGAATTCAAGTTTCTTCATCTGCTCTTCATAGATCTTGTCCATCTCATTGGCGCGCTTGTCAACTTGTGACTGGCGCTTGTTGATGTTCTGTTCGCGTTGTTCGAGTTTGTCCACGCGACTATCGAGCTCAGAGCGACGCTTATCGAGTCTTTCGGTTTCTTTATTTAACTCAATCCGCCGTTCCTTGATCTCAGCTTCTGATGCCTGAATGATCTTGGTGGCATTCTCGCGCGACTGGCTTTCGATCAGGCGGGCTTGTTCGTTGGCGACTTTGAGAATGTTGTCGGCACGCTCCCGTTGATTCTTGTTGCGCTGTTCCACTTGATAGCGGTGGAAAAAATAGCCAGCGGTTGCCCCTATAATTAATGCAAGTACATCTACTAACAAAGCAATTGGATTCATACGATATCCTCTTCTTCAAAATTATGTGGTTCCTGGTCGTGCATCTCGTTCCACACGCGGGTCACCACAGGGGCGACCACCGAGTAGGAAAAGCCGCGGCGTGCCAGGAACTCGGAAAGTTTCTTTCTAAACTCGTTCCACTCCAGATCTTTGAATCGGTTTGCGCGCTTTTTGCCAGCTTCGTAAGCGAGAGGTTCGTCATCCACGTTTTTCAACGCGGACTGCATGGATTCATTGTCGAGACCTTTTTGGCGAAGTTCCATCGCCAACATCCGACGGCTGCGCGGGCGAAACGTACTGCGGTTCTCGACCCACGCCTGGGCAAATTCATTGTCGTTCGCAAGTCCGTCCTGCCTGAGCCTGTCCAGTGTCAGATCGATGACCGACTCTGGGGTTTCGTGTTTGCGCAGGTTCTGCCGAATTTCGGATTCAGAACGGGCGCGATAACTCAAAAATAACATGGCTTGTTGATAAGCCCATTCGCGTGTATCTTCAGCCTGCAACTGCTCAATTTTCTTTTCATCCAATTCCGAGCCGACTTTTAGCCAGGCGGCGACGATGCGTGCCACTCCGAAGGCGTATTCCCCATCGAGATAGATATTCACTCGGTTGGGGTTGCGCTTTTGAACTACGAGAGCAGTAATCTTCCTCATTAAACGCACACAGCCGAAGGACCAGAAAACCGGTCGGTTTCGGCTGTGGAAAATGTCTGGGTAGGTTGAGCAGGACCCGGGTCCCGATAGAAGCGTGTAGTCGGACGGGTCAAGCCGCGTGATGAAAGCTCAAATCACAAGCGGCGAACAAGTTAAGGGGGGCGAAGTCCAGTGGTTCTTCAATTTTTTTCCTAAATTGACTTCACATCGTACTCTTGTGGAGTACAAAATAACTCCCAAAACGGGGGAGGTTCTTACTCAAATATCCAGAAATAGGGTACAGCCAAACCGTGAACGGTAGAAATAGTCTTGTATGATCCTTGCGGATAACCTGATTATACATGGATTTTAAAGATTTGTTAACGTAGCATTTTCGGTTATGCGGGTTATATATATGTAAACATGACAAAAGGAACTAGGTGAATTGTACAACTTGTGCCATAATTCACCGCAACGATTTCATTGCAAACACCCAGGAGGCAGTATGGCAAAGTTTACACGTGAAGACGCACTCGAATATCATCGCCTGAAAGGGAAACCGGGCAAGATAGCGATCGTGCCGACTAAACCGATGGATACCCAGCGTGACCTGAGTTTGGCGTATTCGCCGGGGGTGGCGGAGCCGGTTTTGGAAATCGAAAAGAACCCAAGCGATGCATATGAGTACACATCCAAGGGGAATTTGGTGGCTGTGGTTTCGAATGGTACTGCGATCTTGGGGTTGGGCGATCGTGGGGCGTTAGCCAGTAAACCAGTCATGGAAGGTAAAGGGGTGCTCTTTAAGAAATTTGCCGATATTGACGTGTTTGATATCGAGTTGAATTCTCACGATCCTGATGAAATTATCAAGGTAGTTGCGGCGATTTCGCCGACCTTTGGCGGTATCAACCTTGAAGATATCAAGGCTCCTGAATGCTTCTATATTGAAGAAGAGCTCAAGAAGATGCTGGATATTCCCGTATTTCATGACGACCAGCATGGAACGGCGATCATTTCTTCAGCGGGTTTGGCGAATGCCCTGGAAATCGTGGGCAAACGCCATGATGAGATTCGTTTGGTAATTTCGGGTGCGGGGGCTTCGGCGATCTCCTGTGCAGAATTGGCGATCCGTTGGGGGGTGAAGCGCGAGAACATTATGCTGGTAGACTCGAAAGGCGTTGTCCATTCGGGGCGCACTGACTTGAACAAATATAAGCAACGCTTTATTCTGGATACCGATGCGCGTACGCTTTCTGACGCCGTGCGCGGCGCGGACGTTTTTTACGGGCTTTCTGTGGCGAATGTGATGACACCGGAGATGGTCAAATCCATGGCTGTAGATCCGATCATCTTCGCAATGGCAAACCCAGATCCTGAGATCAGACCCGAACTGGCAAAAGAAGCGCGCAAGGATGTGATCATCGCAACTGGGCGCTCAGACTATGCCAATCAAGTCAACAACGTATTGGGGTTCCCGTTCATCTTCCGCGGTGCGTTGGATGTGCGTGCAAAACAGATCAATGAAGAAATGAAGTTCGCGGCTTCACAGGCGCTTTCTGCACTTGCGAAAGAAGATGTACCGGATTCGGTCATCCGTGCGTATGGCGGCGAGAGCATCAAGTTTGGACGCGAGTATATTATCCCGACACCGCTGGATCCACGGGTATTGTTGTGGGAAGCGCCCGCCGTTGCTGAAATGGCGATGAAGACCGGCATGGCGCGCAAGATGATCGATATTGATGAATATCGTGAACAACTTGCGTATCGTCAGGGTAAGGGTGAACAGGTTCGTTATTTCTTCCAGAACAAGGCGCGCTCTTCAGGCGGGACGAAGCGCGTTGCGTTTGCTGAAGGCGAAGAACAGAAGATCATCCGTGCGGCGTATCAGATCCAGGAAGAAGGGATCGCGACTCCAGTTTTGATCGGGAATACAACTGTCATCGAGAACCAACTCAAGACGCTCGGTCTCGATTTCAAACCAGAAGTGGTTGACCCGCAGAACTTCAAGAATCTTGAGGCGTACACCAAGTCATACTATGAGTTGCGTCAGCGCAAGGGCGTTTCTGAAGCGGATGCCATCAAGCTCGTGCGTGACCCGAACATCCTTGGATCATTAATGGTCAAGATGGGTGATGCAGATGCGTTCGTTTCCGGTCTCACGCATGATTACCCCGAAGTGATCCGACCCTCCTTGCAGATCCATCACACTGCCAAAGGCGCCACGCGCGCTGCGGGTGTTTACATCATGATCGTTGAGGACCGTGTCTATCTCTTCAC
>CAZMQE010000299.1:0-3441 GCA_964568115.1 uncultured Anaerolinea sp. | reverse complement strand
GTCTATGCCCGTTTGTTTGATGTGAGTGAGCCAATTGATTCGGTTGAGGGTGAAAAGATTCTTTGGAAACTCGCCAAAGATAATCTGCCCAAAGGCAAAGCCGCTGACTTCAATCAGGCGTTGATGGACCTGGGCGCACTGATCTGCGTGCCTAAGAATCCGCGTTGTTTGATCTGCCCATTGCTGAAAGGTTGTCAGGCGCGCGCGAATGGGACGCAAGATAGACGGCCCGTGAAGAAGATGAAGAAAGCCGTGCCGCATTATGTCCATGCGGCGGGGGTGATCGTAAGGCGGGTTGCCAACCCGCCCCACGAAGAAGTTTTGTTAGCGCAACGTCCATCATCAGGTTTGCTTGGTGGGATGTGGGAATTCCCGAATGGACGAGTAGAGCAGGACCCGGCTCGAGGGTTGGCAAAGGCACTTAAGGACGAGTACAACCTCCGGCTTGGTGCGAAGCGCAAAGTCCAGGAGCTTGGAGAATTCCAGCATGCGTACACTCATTTTAAAGTCACTGTCCATGCGTATCTTTGTGATCTGGCTTCCAGTCCGAACGCTGAAAATTTGAAGTGGGTGACGTTGCAAGACTTGGCTGATTACCCAATGGGCAAACTTGACCGTCAAATTGCGAATATGGTTATGCAACGAAACCGCACTTGAGCAGGCGAAACATTTGACGTAGAATTATTGAAATTAATGGACTCAGGGCTGGTATTCAGAAATGCTATGCCTGTCGATGTCCAAATCAAGAGGCTGATATGACAAAAAGAGAACCAGATCCGATACGAATACAACTTACTTTGGGCGTTCTTGGTTTTGTGGGCGTGCTATTAACTGTGCTAGCCACAATATTTGGACCGATCATTCAGGAGAATTTGCGACAAAGGAACCTGCCGACGCAAACCCCGATCGTCATTGTTGCCTCGCCTACGCAAGCGGCAGTGATCCCGACCGATACTGTGCCAGTGGGTGACTCAACTCCTACACCCGCACCAGCGATCAATACACCTGAACCAACCGTCACTGCTGTCTCACCCGTTGACATTGGCAAAGATTGGGCAGCGGGTTGTATCAGTTCTTTGTGGAGACCTTATCCAGCGGATGTTCCAACCGTTGATAAAGGCAATGGCTGTTGGCAGGAACCTGTCTATAAATTTACGGCAGATGGCGGGAGTCTGTTTTTGGTCAGTCAGCGTGATGCGCGCGGACCTGTGGAAATCTATGGTTTGTTTGCGCCTTTGTCGGAAAGTGGAAAAGCCACTTTCACTGTGCGTTTGAAGAAATTGGATGATGTTGATTTTGTCATGGGCATCTTTGCCCAGCCGGATGTCTCACAGGATGGATTGTTGATGGCTATTCCGTATGGGAATAATATGAAGAAACTGAGTATCCTGCAAAAGGATAACATCACCGCTTACAACACCGAGCAAGGAACTGCCACTCTTGATCAAGGTAATGGCTTTTCGATCACCTTTACATTTTCTGAAGCCACAGTCACGGGTACAGTGAATCCTTTTGTGTTCGTAACGAATCCATTTCCACTTCCCTCAGCGCAAAAATGGTTGTTCCTGGGGTATAGAACCCGGGAAGGTGCTTATGGGGTTGATGTTGAGATCCTGGATCTGAAATTGGAATAAGAGTTACCAAAGCATCCCGGCTGAAAAGTCGGGATGCTTTTTTCTGCTAACAAGGTGGCGCCACGGTGTTCGCGAAATGCTTTATGCAAGTTTTCAATGCACTCAGGAATTGGTAATTTTTCCTTGTATCTTTGGTAAAATGCACTGCTGTATTAAAAGCGATTGAAACAAAAGATAAAGGAATATCGTGGAAGATCTTTCAACACCAGACCAACCTAAATCAAATATTGACTTGGAACAGGGCATCTCCATCCGCCGGACGTTTGCGATCATTTCGCACCCCGATGCCGGTAAGACTACCCTCACCGAGAAACTACTCCTGTATGGAAATGCGATCGACCTGGCGGGCAACGTCCGCGCCAAGAAGAATCAGCGCAGCGCCACCTCAGACTGGATGGCGATGGAGCGTGAACGCGGCATTTCGATCACGTCCACGATTTTGCAGTTCCCCTATAAGGGCCATGTGATCAACTTGCTCGATACGCCAGGCCATCAGGATTTTTCTGAAGATACCTATCGCACACTTTCCGCTGTGGATAGCGCTGTGATGGTATTGGATGCCGCCAAAGGTATCGAGCCGCAAACGCGCAAACTGTTTGACGTTTGTCGCAAGCGTGGTATTCCCATCTTTACCTTCATCAATAAAATGGACCGCCCGGCTCGTCCGCCTTTGGAATTGCTCGATGAGATCGAATCGATCCTCGGCATGGAGCCGGTTCCGGTCAACTGGCCCATCGGCGATGGCGACAGATTCCGCGGTGTGTATGATCGGCATGCGGCGGGTATTTATCTGTATGAGCGCACGATGCGTAATGAAAAAATGGCGCCCGAAGAATTTATCTCTTTGGATAACCTGCATAACAGAAACTTGTTCAGCGAAGCGGAATACAAAGAGATCGAAGGCGACATCCAATTGCTGGATGGGCTTGACATCAAGTTTGATGCAGCCAAACTGCATACGATGAAGCAGACACCGGTCTTCTTCGGCAGTGCGTTGACCAACTTCGGCGTGCGCTTGTTTCTCGACTCTTTCATTGAGTATGCCCCGCCGCCACAACCGTATGCCAGCGATGCAGGCATTATCGCACCTTCTCATCCTGATTTTTCAGGTTATGTGTTCAAGATCCAGGCGAACATGAATCCCAAGCATCGCGATAGCGTGGCGTTCGTACGCGTGTGTTCGGGTCGCTTCGAGCGCGGACTAAACGCTGTTCATGCCCAGAGCGGAAGCAACATCCGCTTAATGCGTCCCTATAAATTGTTTGCCAATGAGCGCGAGATCGTGGATGAAGCTTATCCCGGTGACGTGGTTGGTATTCCAAACAATGGGGTGTTGGGCATTGGCGATACGTTGTATGTAGGCAATAATCCTATTCGTTATGCAGCCATGCCACACTTTGCACCGGAACACTTTGCTTTATTGAAGAATTCTGATCTGAGTAAACAAAAGAATTTTACCAAGGGCTTACAGCAATTGGAAAAAGAGGGGAGTGTGCAAGTTTTCTATAACGCCAATGCCTTCAAGCGCGAACCGATCCTTGCCGTGGTTGGACAGTTGCAATTTGACGTTGTCCAAGCCCGCCTCGAAATGGAATACAACGTGCAAACCACGCTGGAGCGTTTGCCGCATACACTCGCTCGTTGGGTCGATGGACCGGATAAAGTCTATACCAGCCTGCCGCCACAAGCGGAAGTCTTGCTCGCGCGCGATGCCGAGAATCGCAAAGTTGCGCTGTTTACTTCCGCGTTCTTTCCAAAGTACTATGGCGAAAAATATCCAGAATTAACGTTCAAGGAAATGGGATAA
>CAZMQE010000298.1:0-3482 GCA_964568115.1 uncultured Anaerolinea sp. | reverse complement strand
CGCGCCACCGCGTCTTACATGGGCAAGTGCCCGCAATGCGGAGCGTTCAACAGCATGGTGGAGGAAGTTATCCACGATGAGCCTGTGACGAAGGGCACTGCGGTTCGTGGACTTACGGGTCGGTCTGCTCCGCGCTCAATAGGCGACGTCTCCTCTGACGCCGAAGACCGCATCAACCTACCCATCGGTGAGTTTGCGCGTGTGCTCGGCGGCGGCATCGTGCCTGGTTCCATCGTGTTGATCGGCGGAGACCCCGGCATCGGCAAGTCCACGTTGATGTTGCAGATGGCGATGGAAATGGCGGCGACCAAACGCGTGTTGTATGTCTCGGGCGAAGAATCAGAGCGCCAGATCAAAATGCGCGCGACACGTCTCGTAGGGGCACAGCGAGACGATCAATCAGCAAAATCATCTCAGGGATCCGCTGTGCCCTTACCCAAGAATTTATTGCTGGTCACTGAAACAAATCTTGAGATCATTCTCAATCATGTCAATGAAGTAAAACCTGACCTGCTGATCGTTGACTCGATCCAAACCACGTATCTCTCCAATATGGATTCGTCCGCAGGTTCGGTAAGTCAAGTCCGCGAGTGTTCATCGCAATTGCGAGAACTTGCCAAGACCAGCGGCATCTCGGTATTCGTGATCGGTCACGTCACCAAAGAAGGGACGATCGCCGGTCCGCGTGTGTTGGAGCATGTGGTGGATACGGTCCTTTATCTTGAAGGCGACCGCTTCCAGGCATATCGCTTGTTGCGTTCTGTGAAGAATCGTTTCGGCGCGACTGCCGAAGTGGGCGTCTTTGAAATGCGCGAGGGCGGCTTGGTCGAAATCACAAATCCATCGGAAGCATTTCTGGCTGAACGCATGATCAATGCAGCGGGCTCAGCCATTGCAGTGACGATGGAAGGCACACGTCCCATCCTCGTTGAGATTCAAGGACTCACGTCTCCGACTCAATTCGGCAACGCGCGCCGCACCGCCAACGGTGTGGACTTCAATCGTCTGCTTTTGATCTCGGCTGTGCTGACAAGGCGTGTAGGGTTGAAGCTTGCTGAACAGGATATTTTTGTCAACGTGGTGGGTGGCTTGCAAATCGATGAACCTGCTGCCGATCTGGCGATTGCCATGGCAATCGCATCTTCATGGAAAGATGTTTCTGTAAAAGTGGATGCAGTGCTGATCGGTGAGATCGGTCTCGCCGGTGAATTGCGTATGCCCGGTCAAATGGTGGCACGTCTGCGTGAAGCACAGAAGTTGGGATTCAAGACTGCGATTGTGCCGAAGGCATTGCGTAAAGCGGAACCGTATCCAACAGGCATCGAGATCATCGAGGTCCGCTCCATTCAACAGGCATTGGATGCGGCGTTCGCTTTATCGAAGGAAACTCCCAAAGGACGGAAGGTGGCATAACACATGACCCAATTCATTGCGCCTGAATTGGAAGGTCTCGATCTCGAAAAATTCATGCGGGAGGCACTGGCACAAGCCGATGAAGCAGGGCAGGCTGGCGAACTCCCAATTGGCGCAGTGTTGGTATTAGATGGGGAAGTGATCGCGAGGGGCCGGGCGCATCACATTGAAAATAAGAGTCAACTCAGTCATGCTGAATTGAACGCGCTTCTGAACGGTGGGGAGAGATTATGGAAGGACTATAAGCGCGCTGTGTTATTTACCACTGTAGAACCATGTCCCATGTGTCTCGGCGCAGTGGTGATGGCAGATGTGCCGCATATCATTTATGCGCTGAGCGACGCCGTGGTCCATTCAAAGAAAACTCTTGAAGCTAATCCCTATGTTCGGCGTCACATCCAGAGTTATTTTGGGGGCGTGCTGGCAGAAGAATCCGCGCAGATCATTGGGAAATATCGCCCTAGAGATCTGAAGTACATACAGACCGGTAGTAACTATTAACCCAGCTGGTGCAACCCAACTCCTTCATTTCCGTATAACACACAGAAGGAGATTTTCAATGAACGTCAAAATTATTTCAGCAGTTCTAGTGCTTGCTTTGGCGAGCATGGCATGTGGCTTTAGTGTTGACCTGCCCAAGCAGGTCAAGGCGGGACCCGAGATCAAAGATTCCATAACGGTAGCAGACCCAAAGTCAGAAGAGACGCGTTTGAATATCATATTCGGGGCGGGCGATTTGAGTTTGTCCTCTGGCGCAGATAATCTTGTGGATGGTAAAGTCGTTTACAACGTCAAAGACTTGAAACCTGTGATTACGATTGAAGATGGGAATGTTGAGATCACGCAGGGAAACTTTGAAGGCATTCCGCCATTTGAGGGTATGAAGAACCGATGGGATTTGAAATTGAGCAACAAGCCCATGGATCTGACGGTTACAGCAGGTGCATATACCGGCAAGTATGATCTCGGCGGACTGGCGCTTAAAAGCCTGACGGTCAAAGATGGGGCGGCAGATGTTGAATTGAACTTCTCGCAATTGAATAAGACCGATATGTCGCTGTTTCGTTATGAGACGGGCGCCTCGAACGTCAAGTTGACTGGGCTTGCGAATGCCAATTTCAACAGTATGATCTTTAGCAGTGGCGCTGGCGATTACACCCTTGATTTCACAGGCACCTTGAAACGCGATGCAACCGTGACAGTTTCAAGCGGCTTGAGCAATCTCATCGTGGTCATCCCTGCCAATGTGAACGCCAATGTGACCGTGGAAGGCGGGCTCGCCAACGTTAGCGCTGGTTCTGCCTGGAGCCAGAGCGGCAACATTTATTCGCAAACGGGCTCGGGTCCCACGCTGACCTTTATCATCAAAATGGGTGCGGGGAACTTAACGCTGACGAAATAAAAGACTACGTTACGCAAAATGCCATGACCCATCTCCACGAGATCAGAAAATCAACGAAAACTCGTGGAGATTGGCACAAATCAGTGGGTTTAAATTTTTTCATGGGTATATTAGCCTATTGTCGTAACAATACGTAATCCTTATTTGGAGTAAAAGGTCATAATTCATCCATGACCTCTATCACTTGTGCCAGAATAGCGCTTCCAATAAAATCGTGTTAAGAGACAAGTTTTCTCTGTTTTTTTGGAAGGAAGGTATTTATGCAAATCACCCGTCAAGCGGACTATGCAGTACGAGCAGTTCTACATCTGGCACGCGCCGGTAACGCCGAGCGCTCCGCAACCAGCGCAGTAGCAAAGGAACAAAATATCCCGCCTTCATTTCTGGCAAAGATCATTTCCCAGCTTTCGATCGCAGGTTTGCTCCACACTTCCCGTGGCGCACGCGGCGGGGTAACGCTGGCACGTGACCCCAAAGAGATCACCCTGTTGGAAGTCATCGAAGCGATTGATGGACCCATTCAATTGAACGAATGTGTGCAAGGCGAAGGCGTTTGTTCATATGAAGACAACTGCCCAATTCGTGCGGTATGGTGCGATGCCCAGGATGAACTGGTAACGCGCTTACGAAAAACGAACTTTGCAGAGTTGATGTTACAACCGGCTGC
>CAZMQE010000297.1:0-3521 GCA_964568115.1 uncultured Anaerolinea sp. | reverse complement strand
CAACCACATAATGGGGCCAGTTCTTATTATCAATGAAGGACCACTTCATACCGGTCGGGAAACCCGCACCGCCCCGTCCGCGCAGACCGGAGTTCTTGACCACATCGGTCACTTCGTTCGGCTTCATTTTGGTGACGGCGTTCTTGAATGCCGCCAGCCCGCCGTTCTTTTTATAAACGTTGAGCTTGTTGATATCGGGAATATCCCGGTGACGTAAAAGGATATGTGCCATTATTTGCCACCCCCAATTGCATTCTTCAAGGTATGCACCAGTTCCATGGTTCGATCCACGGTCATGTTCTCGTGGTACTTGATGCCATCCGGTCCCTGGATCTGGAACATGGGCGCTTTATCACAGGCAGCTAAACAAGTCACAGCCTCGAGCGTGATATTGCCATCGGCGGTCGTCTCGCCCACTTTGATACCGAGATTACCGCACAGTGATTCCATGAATTGTTCGGCGCCGCGCAAGGCACAGGGCAGATCGGTGCAGACTTGCATGCGATACTTACCGGCTTTTTCATCATGATACAACGTATAAAAGCCCACGATCGCAGCCACATCGGTTTCCGTGATATCAACGATCTTCGCAATATCTTGCATCGCGGCTTTGTTGACATACCCTTCCTCGCGCTGGGCAAGGTACAACAAGGGCATCACCGCCGAGCGCTTATGCTCAGGCGGATATTTTGACAGAATTTGTTTGACTTCTTTCGGATATTTCTTTACAAGACTCATCGGTCAATATCTCCGAGCACAATATCAATGGACGCAAGAATGGCAACCAGATCGGCGACCAAATGTCCCTTCACGATCTTGGGCAATACAGACAAATTATCGAACGAGGGCGTGCGTAAATGAACGCGATGCGGTTTGGGTCCGCCATCGCCTTCGAGATACAAGCCCAACTCACCGCGCGGGGATTCAACGGCACTATAAATAGAAGCCTTCGGCGCGGGGAAACCTTCGGTCCACAACTTGAAGTGGTGGATCAACGCTTCCATGCTGACGCCGATCTCAGAACGCGGCGGCGCGACAAACTTACGGTTGTCACTGCGCACGGGTCCCATCGGCAGTTTGTTCAACGCCTGCTCAATGATCTTCATCGATTCACGGAACTCTTCAATGCGGACGATGTAGCGGGCATACGTGTCGCCTTCAGTGCGGACGGGCACGTTGAAATCATATTGTTCATAACCCATGTATGGACGGGACTTGCGCAGATCCCAATTGACACCTGAAGCACGCAGCGTCGGACCGGTTACACCATGCTGCAGGGCCGTAGCCGCATCCAGTTTGCCGATGCCGTACAAACGGTCCAGAAAGAGCGGGTTCTTCGTCAGCAAGGCTTCGTATTCATCCACGCGCTTGGGGAAGATCTTCAGAAAGTCGCGTACGGCTGCTTCGAATTCAACCGGCACATCGCGCCAGATACCACCGGGGCGAATGAAGGTCGTCATCATACGTTGACCGGAACACAGCTCGAGGATATCCAGAATGATCTCGCGTTCGCGGAAACAATACAGGAACATCGACATCGCGGCGAGGTCAAGACCGAACGTCCCCACCCACACCAGGTGTGAAGCGATGCGCTGTAATTCGGTAAGGATCACGCGGATGGCTTGTGCCCGCACGGGCACATCCAGGTCCACCAGTTTTTCAACCGCGAGACAATACGCCAGGTTGTTGCCGGTGGTGTTCATGTAATCGAGGCGGTCAGTCATCACTTCGGCTTTGAGATAGGTCTTGGCTTCCATGTTCTTCTCAATGCCGGTGTGCAGAAAACCAATATCCGGGATGGCGTTGACGATCGTCTCGCCATCGAGTTCGAGCAGCAAGCGCAACACACCGTGCGTGGAAGGATGCTGCGGACCCATGTTCAACAACATGGTCTCGCCGGTCAACGCCCGTTCAGAAACCAGATGTTTATATTGTGCGATATTAACTTCTTCAATCTGAGACATGCTTATTCCTTTGCGTACGGTTTGCGCAGATCAATTTCATCAAAGTTGAAAGTGAATTGCGGTTCTTCGTAGCCAAGCGGGAAATCTTTGCGCAGCGGGAAACCATCCGTGCCTTCGGGCATCAAAATGCGCCGCGGGTCGGGATGCCCTTCGAACTCGATACCGAACATATCGAGGAGTTCGCGCTCGCGCCAATTGGCGACTTCATACACACGCGTCGCAGTCGGGACTTTGGGCTGGTCACCGTTTACTGGGACTCTGAGCTGCACTGACAGATTCTTCGCCAGCGAAGTCAGTTGATAGATCACATGAAAACGCGGCGACATCTGCGGATAATAATCCGACGCGGTCAACGCCGAGAGCAATTCAAATTCATATTTGTCGCGCAGGAGCGCCAACGCATCCACGATCTGTTCCGCTTTGACGAAGACATGCACTTCATCACGGAACTCTTCAAATGAAGAGCCGAAATTTTCCTGTAGAGCCTGAATGATCTTTTCGAGTTTTTTATCCATAATTCATCACAGCCCCGTCATTGCGAGGAGGGCTTCAGCCTGACGGAGCAATCTCCCTCAGTGGTTGGGGATTGCCTCGGGCTAACACCCTCGCAATAACGATTAGCCTTTCGCCAGATCCTTGAACTTCTCGCCCTTAACCTTTTCGTACAGCGTCACCACACCGTGGATCAACGCTTCAGGGCGCGGCGGGCAGCCCGCCACAAACACATCCACAGGGACGATCTCATCCACACCCTGCACGATGGCATAGTTATTGAACACGCCGCCGCACGAAGCGCAATCGCCCATGGCAATCACCCACTTCGGCTCGGGCATCTGATCGTACAAACGGCGCAATACCGGCGCCATCTTGCGCGAGACGCGTCCCGCCACGATCATCAAGTCCGATTGGCGCGGGCTGGCGCGCATGAGTTCCATACCGAAGCGGCTCATATCATAATGCGAAGCCTGTGCCGCCATCATCTCGATGGCACAACAAGCCAAGCCGAACAGCATGGGCCACATCGCATTGGTACGCGACCAATTGACAAGGTCTTCCAACTTCGTGGTGACGATCCCCATGTCACCGAGTTTTTGTTCTACTCCCATTCCAATGCTCCTTTTTTCCAGGCATACACATATCCAACCAATAAGATAGCAATAAAGACGATCATTTCGAACAACCCAAATAAACCAAGTTGACGGAACGTGATCGCCCACGGCAGAAAGAACACCACTTCGATATCGAAGAGGATAAACAACACCGCGATCAAATAGAAGCGGACCGGCATGCGCCGTGTCCCTTCACCGTATGGGGTCATGCCTGATTCATAAGGCATCGATTTTTCTTCAGATGGTTTCTTTGGCCCAAAAATTGTCCCCAAGCCAATGGCGATCAACGCGATCAGTGTCGCCAGTGCGATCATTATTGCTATTGCAACATATTCGAGCATACTGACACCTCACACCGTCCCAGTTTTTTTTGGGAAAACGCCCATAAATGGACAGTGATTGTACTTCCTTGCACAACGTTCGGCAGAGTATAACATAAGAGACTTTC
>CAZMQE010000296.1:0-3532 GCA_964568115.1 uncultured Anaerolinea sp. | reverse complement strand
CAGCAACAAACCGTCATCGGTTTCAAGTGGCTCGTTCATCTTGCCCCCGTGTAATTTGATCAATGAAGATGCGATAAAACCCAGCATCGCTGAATCCATTTCCATTTTATCTACAGATTTCTTTCCCGCGCTTTGAACGGTCACATGCAAACCCTGTTCATTCTCCATCGCTGAAAGTGAAACTGTACCCTCGGTCACACGGACGGCGGCAAAGCTCAGCAGGTGAGTGATGATGTGGCGCATCTGCTGAGGATCTACGTTGTAAGTGGGGGAGGTGATTTGAATATCAGTTGTCAGCGGCTTGGCGGGGTTCTGAGTCTTCCAGCGTTCGGTCGCTTCAGCGATGAGTGTGGCGAGATTCTTTTCTTCACGCGCAAGTAGGATGCCATTGTTCAGGCGCGCAATATCCACCAGATTGCTGAGCAGGCTCAACATGCGCTGACCGCCATTGAAGGCAGTGGTCAGGTCGGTGTTTTGGGTTTCGTTGATGGGACCGTCAATACCTTTAATGACCAGCTTGGTAAAACCGATCACTGCATTCAGCGGTGTCTTCAGGTCGTGCGAAGCCCAATCGAGGAACTCATCCAATTTAAAATGACCCGTTTCGCGGTTATTCCAAGCCAGCTTTTCGATGACTTGCGGATCCCCAGCCAGTTCGCCAGCTTGCCTGTCATTCAACTTGTGAAGTTGATACAGGCGGATCGCCAATTCGGTTTTGGCTTCCTCCGGCGTCAGCTTTGCCGCTTGTAACAATTCAGTTGGGATTTCGAGAAGGGTCTTATCCATGTCAGCCTTGCCTGGTGGGTGAGATAAACTGAGTATAGCATAGGGTAGGGTGGGCAAAACGCGCCCAACGAGTATGTAAACTGTTTGTATGGTTTGGGGATAACAACCCTGCCCAGGGCAGAATGATACGGGCAACAGCTTCATTTCAAGGTGTTCCCGGTTGCCTGCTTTTTGCCGAATGGAATAAAATACAACCGCATCCCGGTTGAAAAATTATTTACTTGGTTCTTATGAGGAGCGGCAAGATGGCTGAGCAGAAGATCTATTTTCAGTGGCAGAATGAAGTGTTGGAGAAGACCATCTACCCCCTGCGGCGGATGAATCTGCGGAATACGCTTGAGTATTACATGGAGATCGATCTGTGGGCGCAATATAAAAACAGGAAACTTGCAGACCTTGCCGCCGATATTACTGCATATCACGAACGCAAGAAACTGGTCATCGCCAGGGCGTTGAAGGATTACCAGGGCACACTGGTTTATTTTATGCAGGATTATGTTCCGGTGCTGAGTCCCGACAAACCGGTGGATGCGGATGTCCTGAAAAAACTCACAGAACTCCATGCAGTTTTCAAAACCTATTATGAACGTATCAAGGATGCCCGCAAGGAATCCTATTTTATTTCCCAACGTTTCGATGCGCTTGAGAAAAATCGCGTGCAATTGGAAAAGGATATTGTGATGCAGGCGCGGCGTTTGAATGCCATCAAGACGAATAATCCAAACCATCGTGTCATTCCTGAAGAGACGAAAAAGTTGGAGTTGTTGCAAAACGCCAGACCCCTGATGGAGACCGAACGCTTTAAGATAAAAGAATTGATCTCGGCGCATGAGAAACTGGCAAAACGCAAACTGGAATTTGCCAAAAAAGTGGAAACGGCTCTCAAGCAACAAAAAGAAGCTGAGACACGCCTGCTGCCGATCCGGCGGCGCATCGAAATGCAGACGGCAAAACTAAAGGAAGTGCAGGATGAAGTGCAGCGCCTCCGCACTCAGCCGGAGCGTGCCTCGGTTGAAAAATATTTTTCCCTCGCTGACACCGTGGACGATCTTCGACAGCGTGTTCAGCAGATCGACCAGGATGTATCCAAAAAGATCAAGGGAGTCCGCGCTGAAATTACCGCGCTCAAGAATGATGCGGTGAAATTGGTCACCATCAAGAACCATATCTTTAACCTGCAATTGGAGAAGACGCGCTTCGAACGGCGGACCGGTGTGAATGCCACGTTCAAGGAAAATACCCTCAAGGCATTTGATGATGAACTAAACCGCTTGAAGGATTTTAAACTGGTTCTGGAAAACGCCAAAAGGTCACCGGAGGAACTTAACCAGTTGATCAAGGCACAAGAGGCAGAAATAGCCCGGGCTGAGCAAGCCCTCGCAGGTCCCAGAAAAGAGGCGGGCGATCTGCAGAGTCAGCTTGATGCATTGGATGATATCCTGTTTGTCACGGAGGAAAAATATATTGCGGAGTACACGCCTGTCCAGCCTACGTTGAAAGAGATCGTGCTGTTGAAGGTGGATGAGTACAAAGCCAGTTTGCTGGATATGGATCAATATCAATTACTGGAATTGATCATCGAGCGCTTCAAGCGTGAACCACAGCGGTACCCGCGCTGGCTGCAATATATGATCGTCCATTTTTCGGGGATGCGCTATGCGAGCGCGCACGGTTCCTGGGCAGACCCAAAGGACTTGTATCTGAACCTGCGCACTTCCGCGATCGAGGAGGATGTGAAAAAACTCGATGACGATGGCGTGCGGGCGTTGTGCAATCAAAAGCTGGCGTGGTATGAACCGGCGCAGGCAACTGCCGAAGCTTTGCCGGGTCCGGCAGCTGTACCACCTCTGCTTGCCAAAGCCCAGGCATCAAAATGGAAAGACAAAATTTCCAATCACCTCGCCCGCATGAAAATGGATAACCCGTATTCGCGGCGTGCCGGGTTGCTTAACTTGATGTTGGATGAAGAAAGCTATGAAGTGGATGCCATGAGCGCAGATGAGGCGTTGGCGGCACTGGAGCAAATGAAAGACACATTACCTGATTGGATGTGGAAAGAGGTGAGCGCTGTCACGAACTTGCGCTTGAAAGAGGCGCAAGATGCCACTTGGGAAAAACTCACGCCAGAACAACAACAGGCACGGAGTTCAGCTGAGTCGGCGAAATATCGCGAGATCATGAATAAATGGAAGCAGGATCATTTAACCGGCTGGCGCAAGGAACATGAACATAACGCGGAGTTGGTGGTCAGCCGGGCGGTCTGTAATGAAGTCGCGGAGTTTATCCAACATCTGCGCGGACATAAAGGTGGCGCGGGGCTTGCCTCCAAGCCTGATTGGTATCGAGGTGAGGAAGCGAAAGCGAAAGGTTCAACGAATCCTGATAAGGCTTACTACATCAAGCCGCGCAAAGCGGAAGATTATCGCGTGGGCGCAAGCATCCTGTGGGTACGTTATCGCAATGACCCGCCGCCCATGTGGAACGAGGTCAAGGATTCGACCACCTCGGGCGGAGATCGTTTGGTGCCCCCAGAATTTTTGACCGGGAAAACAGGCAGCGCCTGGACCTATAAAGCAGGCGGCGCAGCGCGCGTTAATAAAGTCACCAGACAGCCGCAATATTTATTCTGGCTCCATGAAGCGACGGTTGCCGATGTGGCTGAGACCGCGGAAGGTCGCGTGATCCTCACGTATGAAACCAGCCTGCCGTATGAAGACCGGCGCCTTTCCTGCGTGGGGTTGTTCAA
>CAZMQE010000295.1:0-3547 GCA_964568115.1 uncultured Anaerolinea sp. | reverse complement strand
TTTAAAGATTTTCTCCGTGCTTCAGTGTCTCCGTGGTAAAAGGTTAGAAAAAAAGACGGCTGCAAAGCCGTCTTGTGCTTAAGCGATATAATCATTGTATGAAACACCTTCGAGTTCTCCTGCTGTTTTTGCTCTGCTGTGCGCTCTTCTCACAGGTCTTTGCCCAATCTGACAGACCGCTCGCCATCGTGATGACCGCTGACGGTCCCATCATGCCGCCGATGCTGGAATATATCCAGCGTGGGATCAAAGCGGCAGATCGGGAAAACGCCGAAGTTCTGATCATTCAACTCAACACACCGGGCGGGAGCGTCACCACGATGCTCGATATCGTCAAAGAAATCCGCGCCAGCAATACGCCCGTGGTTGTTTATGTTTCGCCAAAGAACGCCTTTGCCGGGAGCGCGGGTGCGCCGATCACCTTTGCGGCACACGCTTCTGCCATGGCGCCGGAGACTTTCATCGGCGCGGCAACGCCCATTGATGAATCTGGCGCCAACTTAAATTCAGATGCCAAAGCCAAAGCCAGCAATGCGGTCAAGGCGGCAGTGCGCCCGTATGTGGAACCACGCGGCGCAGACGCCCTACAACTCGCCGAGTCCATGATCGACGAAGCCAAAGCGGCTACCGCAGATGAAGCGCTCGCGGTCAAGTTGATCGATTTCAAAGTGGATAATGTGGACGACCTGCTCGAAGCGCTGGATGGCTTCACCGTGCAAATGAACGATGGTCCGCGCACGCTCAACACCTCCAATGCGCACACGGAAGCGCTTGCCATGAGCTTCATCGAACAATTGCTGTTGTTCCTCACCAATCCCAATATCGTCTTTTCATTGTTCTCGCTGGGTGCCATGGCGCTCTTGTTTGAGATCTCCAGCCCGGGTGGCTGGGTCTCAGGTTTCGTTGGCGTGGTGTGTGTGGCGCTTTCGATCTACGGCTTGGGCATGTTACCCATCAACGGATTTGGCATTATCTTCCTCGTGACCGCCTTCGTGCTTTTTATTCTCGATATCAAAGCACCCACGCACGGCGCGCTCACGGCAGCTGGCGCAGCATCATTCATTATTGGTGCGCTGGTGCTCTTCAACTCAGCCGGAACACCGCAGTTCCAACGCGTCTCTGTTCCGTTGGTGGTGGGCACGGGCTTGATCATCGGTTTGTTCTTCTTTGGCATTCTGATGTTTGCCCTGCGCGCGATGCGCCGCCCCGTCAGCATGGGCGTAGAATCCTATATCGGGAAAGCCGGAACAGCCAAAATGTGGGATGAAGCGAGCGGTCAAGTCCAGATGGAATCGGAGCTGTGGAGCGCGGAAGCTATCCCGGATTCTGAAAAGATCAGTAAGGGCGATAAAGTGGAAGTCGTCCAAGTGGAAGGTTTACGATTGAAAGTCAAAAAGAAATAAGGGCGGGATGACCCCGCCCCTACGCATCAAAAGGACCCTATGCCTGTTACCCCTACGAGAGACCGAGTCTCCCCTGAAACTGAACACCGCCCCTTGCGCCGCCCCGAGTGGATCAAGGTGCGTGCGCCTTCGGGCGAAACCTACGAACAAGTTTTAACGTTGATGCGCTCGAAAGAGCTGCACACTGTGTGTGAAGAAGCGATGTGCCCGAACCTCGGCGAATGCTGGGGCAGCGGCACTGCGACGTTCTTGATGCTCGGTGACGTTTGCACACGCACCTGCGCTTTCTGCGATATCAAACATGGCAAGCCCGGGCTGTTGGATTGGGGCGAAGCCGAACGTGTGGCGCAAGCCGTGAAATCGATGAACTTGAAACATGCGGTCATCACATCCGTGAACCGCGATGAACGCCGCGATGGCGGCGCACCGATCTTCGCGATGGTCATTCGTCGCATTCGTGAAGTGCTGCCGGGTTGTTCCATCGAAGTGTTGATCCCTGATTTCAAAGGCTCACTCGAAGCGTTGAAGATCGTGATGGAAGCACGCCCTGAAATTTTGAACCACAATGTGGAGACGGTGCCGCGATTATTTAAAACTGTCCAGCCGCAAGATAACTACGAATGGGCGGCAGCGACATTATCCAACGCCAAGAAACTCGACCCCGATGTGTTGACCAAGTCAGGCATCATGCTTGGACTTGGTGAAACCATGGACGAGGTCAAAGCCGTGATGCGCGACCAACGCGCCTGGGGCGTGGACATTCTGACCATCGGTCAATACCTGCAACCGAGCAAGAAACACATGCCGATGGATCGCTATTACACGATGGAAGAATTCGCCGAACTGCGCGACTACGGCAAAGAGATCGGTTTCAAGTGGGTGGAGTCGAATCCGCTGGTGAGGTCGTCGTATCACGCTGCAGAGCAGGTGCGCGCGTTGAGCGTGGTGCATCGGAAGTTGTATGGGAATGTGAGTGAATAGAGAGTAGAAAGTAGGAACTCCCGCTTGATCGAAAGGTCGGCGGGAGTTTTTGGTGGTCAATCATCGAGGGGGCTTTGAACGCCGGAGGCGCCGCGCCCGGATACGTGGGTGTAGATCATGGTGGTCTTTACATCTTTATGACCGAGCAGTTCTTGAATGGTGCGGATGTCGTAGTTGTTTTGGAGGAGATGGGTAGCGAAGGAGTGCCGAAACGTGTGGGGAGTAACGCGTTTGTTTATTTTGGCAAGACGAGCCGCCTCTTTGACCGCCTTCTGAACAGCGGTTTCGTGCAGGTGATGCCTCCGGGTGATGTTGGTGCGAGGTTCTTTTGATAAAGAGATGGAAGGGAATATATACTGCCAAACCCATTCATGGGCGGCATTGGGGTATTTCCGATCGAGCGCGTAGGGGAGGTAGACGGCGCCGTGTCCATTGGCAAGGTCTTTTTCGTGAGTCAGTTTTACTTGTTTCAGGTGAATTTTTAACGCTACGATCACGGACTCCGGAAGAACGGTAACACGGTCGTTCTCACCTTTGCCATCGCGCACAATGATCTGGTGGTTATCAAAATCAATATCCTTGACACGTAATCGCAAAGTTTCCATGACACGCAAGCCGCCACCATACATAATCTGGACGATGATCTTGTAAATACCAGTCATTTTTGAAATTACGGCACGCGCCTCGGCTTTGGATAAAACAGTCGGGATGGTTTTTGATTTTTTAGGACGCGATTGATCAAGTTCGGACTCTGCCAGCTCGATATGTAAGACATTACGGTAGAGAAATAAGATGGCACTGAGTGCCTGATTCTGGGTGGAGGCTGAAACCTGCTTTTCTGTCACGAGATAAGTAAGGTATTGGTTGATTTCGGGTGTACCCATTTCTTTGGGGTGGCGCTTGTTGTGAAATAGGATAAACTCGCGCACTCGGCTGATGTAGGTTTCTTCGGTACGGTAGGAGTAATGTTTTAGTCGAATAGCGTCGCGATATTGGTCGAGGAGTTTCTTTTCTTTTGGAGGTTGGGGAGTTTGTGACATTGGCGTTGCCTGTATAGAAAGTGTGGGCGTATAATTCTGTCTATAAGCTATTATACAGAATTAATTCTGTATAACCCCCCAATTTGGGGTCTTAAGCAGAACGGTTCTGCTTAAGACGTAGTT
>CAZMQE010000294.1:0-3567 GCA_964568115.1 uncultured Anaerolinea sp. | reverse complement strand
GGCGCGCGGAAGATGATGTTGATCTCGTTATTAGACTTTAACAAGCCTGTCACATCCCATTTCCATTGGCGATACATGTTGTTCGTCTTGCCGAGCAATTGTCCGTTGAGCGAGACTTCAGCCAGCGTATCGAGTCCGTCGCAGACGAGAAACTGCTTGGATTCAGCGAGCAGGCTCGGGGTCGGTTTGAACGTGGTGCGATATTCCCAATCGGTATCGCCGATCCATTGCACCTGCTTTTCATTGTCCGCAACAAATGGGTCAGGGATTTTTCCAAGCGCGAGCAAATCAGTGTGCACACCGCCGGGGACAGTGGCGGGCAGCCATTCGTTGGTGCCGAGTTGACGAAACGTCCATTGACCGGAGAGGCTTTGATGATGCATGATGAGTATCCTTTTCTTCTACGGAAAATTATTTGAATTCAAATACCTTCTCGGTAGATACCGGCATTTTTTCAGATTTGACGATGATGAGATTTGTGCCAGCGAAATACCAGCCGCTTGGCGCACTTTCCCATGCGGTTTGATTTTGAAACTGCTCCAAGCCAACACCGTTCAGTGTGGCTTGCTTGATTTGATCGGCGTTTTCGATAACCAACACCACCACGTTGCTGCGGTCTGTGGGTGCGCCAGTGTAATCGCCCTGGGCTGCGGCAATGGTCACCTGCGCACCTTGACCGATTTGTTGTTGTGAAAGCTCGGTGGTGCGCACTTGCCCGGTTTGATACGCTGTCGTTGAGCCATCATCTTCATAAAGCGTGAAACTGGTTGCGGTTGGGCTGGCGTATACGCGGATGATCAATTCGTTGCGTAGGCTGCCGTCGCTGCGCAATCCCAGGATGTTCATGGTTTGATCGTCCACATACATTTGTGGAATCAATGCGCCCGCACGGGCAAACAATGGAAGTTGAAACTTGTCAGCCTGAAACAATGGAAACGGTCCGAGTTGTTCGCCAGTGCTATGGTAAAGGGCGTTGGTGTAATAGTCGTACCAGTCACCAGCTGGTAGGTAGACGGAGCGTTCTTTCTTCCCGTATTCAGCAACTTGCGCTGTGAGCAGATCATGCCCGATCAATTTTTCGTCAACCAAATCGCGGACTGACAGATCGCTTTGATAATAGTAAACCAGAGGCGGGAAAACAGGTTCGCCATACAGGTATGCGCGGTGACTAAGGGAGTAGAGATATGGGCTGAGTTCATAGCGCAACCGGATATTGGCGAGATTGCTTGCCAGATCACCGATGCGATCGGGGGCGGTCTCTTTGCAGTTACACAGATTTTCCGTGTGGGCACGCACCGGGACTTCCAATAGGCTGCTGTTGGCAAACCATTGAGTGTACATTTCGTTCAGATCACCATCCAAGCCGCCGCGATGGAAGCCGCCGATATCAGACCCGAAGTAATCCATGCCAGAGAGGGACATATGCATCTGAACGTTCATTTGTGAGGTCAGGCTGCTCAAGTTTGCGCCAATATCTCCCGACCACATGGTTGCACCAAAGCGTTGACTACCCGGCGCACCCGAACGTGACAGAATGAAGGGACGTTGGGTATGTCCATTGCGCAGGTAGCCATCGTAAATGCTTTGACTCCATAACAGATTAAAAAGATTGTGAATATCGGCGTGTTTATTTAACGGGAGATAATCGTTTGCGATGCCGGAATACCAGGAGGTTGCATCATACATTTCCGGTTCACCCAGGTCAGTCCAATGACCGATCACACCAGCATTGATCAATGGCTCGCGTTTCCAATCATGCCAAAAAGCGCCCGCATCTGGATTTGTCCAATCGAGCATGCCGCCTTGTCCCCACCAGGGATTACTGGTTAAGTAACTGGGTGGGCAGGTGGCGCAGGCGCGCGCCAGATAATTTTGTTCAGCCAGGCGCGTATATTCCGGCAGTCCGCGGCTGATGTATGACTCTTCGATGGTGATGATACCGACTCCTTGTTTTTGATCGAGTTCCGCGATCCTGTTGGATGGATTTGGGAAATTGGTCAGATCCCAATCGAGCGAGCCCATTTGAGAGTTATCCGATGCGCCTATTACGCCGCCGAACCATTGTAGATCGAGCACGAAGCCATCCACAGGAAAATGATTGGCGCGCAAGGTTTTCAGCTTATCTTCCAACTCGTTCCAATTTTCATAGCCATATTCTGAAACCCACAACCCAAACATTTTCTTCGGCGGCACCAGTGGACGACCGACCAGTTCGAGATAATCCTGCCTCAAGTCTGGAAGATCGGGTCCGCTCATCAAGTAGAAGCGCATCCAGTTACCGCCCATGCCAACCTGCCAGGGTTGGTCTCTGAAATTCCATGTTTGGGCGTAGGCGTTATCAGCAAACAAGGCATAGTTGTCTGTATTTTGACCGACGAAATAAGCAATGGGAAATTGGGCGTTGCCGACCCCGCCGCCGTTCCAACCCACCATGGCATTGCCCATGGCAGAACCCGGGATACGCACACGACCGACCCAATCGCCTTGTGATGTGGGTTGTAAAAATGCTTCACCCAATCCGTACACATTGGTGAAACCTTCCGGCGTCAGGCTGATGCCTTGCTCTTGTATTCCAAGATTTAATGGACAGAGTGTCGTGAGAACAAGAGCAGGTTGACGCGTGATATCCCAGGCGGTCAGGCACAATGTAGCGGGATCGACCTGTACTTTCAAGTCTGCTGTTTCAAATGTTCCATTGCCATCTGAAGTTAAACGGCTGGGACCGGGATAATCCGTTTTTGCCACCATGGGAGTTGTGTGGAGTGGTTGACTTAGATCCGTTTGAGTTTCCACGCCTGAGATCTCAAGGTGTAATAGATCGTCATCCAGGAATTCGAGGATCAGATAATTTTGTCCCACCTGAAACTTGACGCGACCGGATGGATCCTCGGTTGTTTGCTGAGTCCCTTCAAGTGTGGTTGCATGGCTTTGGGTACACGTCAGCGTGCGTGGTGATTTATCTACATCCACCCAGGTGTTGCTGGCTTCGTTCAGGGTTTGCACCAATACGGTGTGCGGTTGGTCAGGTGTGAGCGCTCCCCATAGATCGACATCAAAAGCGCATGTGCCGTCCTTGCACTTGTTGAATGTGCCCAGGTCCACGCGATATTGATCCGCAACTGCCTCGGTAATGACCGCGTCATCCACCAGAACACGGACTTGTAAGAACTTTCCCGGTTGTTTGGTATCTGTTATCCAGCCGTATGCCCGGCAGTCTTTTTGAGCGACGCTTTGCTCTGCACCATCATGCGTGCCTGCTAATTCCGGTTGAACAAGTGGTGTGACTGTGGCGATGGGAATAGCTTTTTGTGCGCAGGCTGTGAGAGCCAGCCCGATAAACGCCATGACGAAAAAGATTTTTTTATTCACTATTTCCTCAAGTTCCCGAAATGCATCAGAATGATAGGAGCGGAGACGTAGTCGCAGTGCATTGGCAACCTGCCCTCACCTGCACTTACACCAGGTGCAAGTGTCGACTGCGGGCTTCGCAACGAACAAGAGCGCTCAGCCCTCCGCTCAGGGCGAAGGACTTCTACAATCTAAAACTACCCTGTAAACCAGATTGAC
>CAZMQE010000293.1:2126-3585 GCA_964568115.1 uncultured Anaerolinea sp. | reverse complement strand
GATGACATCGCCTACATCGTCTATGCCAACTGGCTCAAACGCGAGATGTTCACCAAAGCGGAAGTCAGCGCGCATGTGGATGAATTACTCGCAAATTTGGATAAAGGCATCGGCGAAACCGAATCGGATTCGGTGTTCCTACGTACCTTCTCTGTTTTACTTTTGGCAGAAATCGTTCATAACGACAACAAAAAGCCTTTGCTTGAGAAAGATCAGATCCAATCCATTCTCGCCAAGGGACTATGGTATCTCGACGCTGAAAAAGACCCGCGCGGACATATTCCCGTTAAAGGCTGGGCGCACGCGCTGGCTCACACCGCTGACCTGATGATGGTGCTTGGAAAAAACCGTCAAACTGAAAAAGTCGATCTGGAAAAGATCTTGCAAGGCATTGCGAATAAACTTGTCCACTCCACCAATTGGGTTTATATTCACGGCGAGGATGATCGTTTGGCAAATGCGGTAATACAGATCTTGCAGCGAGCTCTAGTCTCAACCGATTTCCTGGGAACCTGGCTGAAGTCCTTCACCGAGCCTGAAAAGTCATGGGGTGGCGCTTACACAGACGCAGGTCAGTCAAAGGCATTTCACAACTCGCGGAATTTTTTGAGGAGCTTATCGGAGACGATCAGAACAACAGAAGAAATGCCTCAAAAAGCAGCAATCGCAAAACTTGTCTACGATGCGCTCGACAATTTAAAACCGTATTGATAACAAAGGAAACCTCAGCATGGATCACAAAGAAACTGTCAAAGCTGGCTACAACCAGATCGCGGAACGTTACCTCGCTCAACGCACAGCCGATTCGGAGGACGTCCGTTTGTTGGATGATTTCATCGAATTGTTATCTCCGCACGCCAAAGTTTTGGATGCGGGCTGCGGCGCGGGATTTCCGATCAGCAGTTCGCTGGCGGACCTTTTCGATGTCACCGGTGTGGATTTCTCAAAAGCGCAGATCGAGCTCGCAAAACAGAATGTACCGAACGCTACATTCATTTGCGAAGACATGACCAAATTAAATTTCCCCGAAGACACATTCGATGGCATTTGTTCCTATTACGCAATCATCCACATTCCACGTGAAGAACACCAGCCCCTGCTCGCCAATTTCCATCGCATGCTCAATACAGGCGGCATCGCTTTGCTTTGCCTGGGCGCAGAAAACCTCATAGATGATATTGATGAGAACTATCTCGGCACACGCATGTATTGGAGTCACTACGATACAGAAACGTATCTCAAAATGCTCAAAGAATGCGGCTTCGCGCTCATCTGGTCAAAATACGTCAAAGATTCAACCTGCGAAGGTGCGGGGCATCTGTTTGTGCTGGTGGAGAAAAAGTAAAATCGCCACGCTCCTTCGGGGGCTTAGCCCCTGAAGGAGCCACATTAACATTATGTCAGCTATTGAAGTCACTCAACTCCAAAAAACATTTCAGACCAAACGCAAAACCGTGGG
>CAZMQE010000293.1:0-2026 GCA_964568115.1 uncultured Anaerolinea sp. | reverse complement strand
GTTGGCGTATTGCTCACCTCGCATGATGCGGGTGATCTCGAAGCGTTATGTCGCCGTGTCATCATCATCAACCACGGACAGATCGTCTACGAAGATAAAGTTTCAAATCTCAAACGCAAATTCCTCACCCGCAAAATGGTGGAGGTGCGTTACGCGGAAGAAGTATCCAAAGACTTTTCGATCGCTGGTGTCGAAATCCTGAAGATCGGACATTACGGCGTCAAGCTAAGATTCGATACCACCAAGACGCCCGTGGACGCGGTCATGTCGCACCTCTCCGAAGCTGGCGAACTCGTGGATATCACGGTGTCCGACCCGCCGCTGGAAGATGTCATCGCGAAGATCTACGAACAAGCCCGTGAAGCATATGACGAGGCGGGCAAATGAAATCCTTTAAAAAGTATTGGTCAATTTTTCAGATCACGCTGGTCAATTCGCTTGCCTACCCGGGCGAACTGATCGGACGCAGCCTCATGATCGTCCCATTCATGTGGATCTTCTACCAGTTGTGGAAAGTCACTTTTCAGGCAGCCGGCACAGACAATATCAACGGCATGACTTTGTATAGCACGATGTGGTATCTCATGATGGCAGAGACCATTGAACTCAGCCGCCCCGCGCTGGCACGCACGATCTCAGAAAATGTAAAGGATGGCTCCATCGCTTACATCCTCAACAAGCCCTATAGTTTTTTGCTTTATCAATTCAGCAATTCCATGGGCGAGACCATTTTCCGCGCGCTCACGAACGCCCTGCTGGGTAGTGCCATCGTCTGGTGGCTGGTCGGTCCGCCGCCTGCGCCGCTGGGCTGGGCATTTGCACTCATTGCAATTTTCGGAACGTGGATATTGAATTTTTGCATCACCTGCCTGATCGGTCTCTCGGCGTTTTTAGTGGAAGATGTTTCACCCTATATGTGGATCTACCAGAAGTTCGTTTTTATTCTCGGCGGTTTCCTCATTCCACTTAGCTTTTATCCCCCGTGGTTGCAGACCATCGCCAAAGCCCTGCCCTTTGCCGCGATGATCTATGGACCCTCCCAATTATTTGTGATGCCATCGCTTGAGCTTTTTATCAATGTCTTGTTGATGCAATTTATCTGGATCGCGATCCTCGGCTCCGTGCTTGTCTTTTCCTACAATCGCGGCGTGACATATCTTACGGTGAATGGAGGCTAGGATATGAAAGAACTTAAATTCCTCCTCGCGGTCTGGCAGGCTAATTTACTCTCTGTCATGGAATATCGCATCTCATTCATCACGCAAGTTCTCGGCATGATGCTCAACGACTTCATGTATTTCGCCATCTGGATCATCTTCTTCCAGCAGTTCAAAGATGTGCGCGGCTGGGGCATTGGCGATATGTACATCACCTACGGCGTGCTCGCCAGCGCCTTCGGGGTCGTCTCACTATTTTTTGGCAACGCCTTCACCCTCAGCGAGATCATCAACAACGGACGACTTGACTATTATCTTTCCCTGCCACGCCCGGTCTTGCTGCACACTGTTTCGAGTCGTATGGTCTCCAGTGGCATGGGCGATTTCACCTACGGGTTTGTCAGTTACGCCTTATCGGGTCAATACACATGGGACGGCTTCCTGCGTTTCGTTCTCGCAACCTTTTTAGCGGCGACCGTCTTCGCATCTTTCCTCATCCTGCTGGGCAGTCTTGCATTCTGGTTCGGCATCATCTCGAACCTGACTAATCTCATGGTCAACGCCATGATCACATTTGGAATCTATCCCACCACCTTATTTGATAATTACGCCAAGCTGATTCTGTTCACCATCATCCCCGCCGCATTGATGGGCGCGGTCCCGGCTGAGTTTATTACGCAATTCAGTTGGGTCAGTTTGGCAAAATTATTTGCCGGTGCGATCATCTTTTTATTTTTAGCAATAACGATTTTCTATACCGGATTAAAACGTTACGAATCTGGCAGTGCGATTCAGGTGGAAGTGTAAATGGGACTCAAAGAAGACTTAGCGCAGGAGCTGGAAGACACGCGTCAGAACTTTCATCACTT
>CAZMQE010000292.1:0-3585 GCA_964568115.1 uncultured Anaerolinea sp. | reverse complement strand
CTCATCTCTGGGATAGTAGAATTTGGCATGGCGTTCTTTCAATTCATACAACTGCGTGACGCCGCACAAGAAGGCGCATTATACGGTTCCATCAATCCCACAGATGTTGCAAATATTACGCTTCGCGCAAAAGGCGCATCTTCTTCGCCTATCAATCTCAGTACAGACCCCAACCTTACCGTTGTGATCCTGTACTCTGACGTGAACAAAAAATGCGAAGGGAGCGCCATTACCGTACGATTAACCTATCCACATAAGATTTTCATGCCCTTCGTCCCGAAGATTATCGGCAGGCCAAATATTCAGCTCAATGCTTCAGTAACAGATACGATCATCTCGCCCTTGTGCCCGTAAGCAACGGCCCAGCATAGGGATAACTACATACAGGATAAAAGCAGGCTGTGGATTTCTCGCATCAACCAAATCCCAGCCTGCTTCTTATTTTCAGATATAATCGCGCTCGCATTTTAATTTTCTCACGGAGGTGAACCGACAATCTTTTTTCAGGGAAGACAGCGCATGATCCTTCATTTATAAGGAAGAAGGATGACGAGGATAAGGGTTCTCCATCGCAGGATGGAGCTAATCTACAGGTGGTTTCGACACGGGCTTGCGCCCCACTCAACTATCAGGTAGAAAAAATCGAATGTTCAGCGGAAGCCCTTCGGGTGTACCCATCACCCGTTTTATCTTTCCCTCCAAGAATCAATTTTGCATTAACACCGCGCGAGTAATTACGCGGATAAAACTGCAAGAAATGGCAATATGCAGAGTATCAATTTCAAGTGTCAAGATCAGGTGTCATATAACAGGCACCGCGTATCACGTGACACATGGAACTTGACACCTGACACTTTCATTCGGAGGAACCTATGTGTGGAATCGTCGGTTATATCGGTCCGCGTGATGCGACGCCGATCATCATCAATGGATTAAGAAGACTCGAATATCGCGGCTATGATTCAGCGGGGATCGCTGTTTGGAACAACGACCAGCTTGAAGTGCGGAAAGACGCGGGCAAGTTATCCCAATTAATTGATCTCGTTAGCAAGTCGCCCATCAACGGCGCGCCGGGCATCGGTCATACGCGCTGGGCAACGCATGGCGCACCCAACGCCCGCAATGCCCACCCCCATCTCGGACAGACCGGGCGGGTGGTCGTTGTGCAAAACGGCATCGTTGAGAACTTCCTTGAACTCAAGGATGAGTTGATCGCAGAAGGTGTGGAGTTTCAATCGGACACCGACACAGAAACCATTGTCCACCTCGTGGAACATTATTTGGCAACGGGCATCGGATTGGTGGAAGCTGCGCGAAAAACCTTTAATCAAATTCGCGGGGCGAACGTGGTTGTGCTAATGTCTGCCGATGAACCCGATAAGATCGTCACCGCACGGATCGGGAACGCCGGTGGCGTTGTGCTGGGCATGGGTGACGGTGAGAACTTCATCGCCAGCGACACGCCCGCCATTATGGAACATACGCGCAAGGTGATCTTTTTAGAGTCGCATCAAATGGCGGTTGTAACCAAAGATACACTTTCGATCGAAACTCTCGACGGCGCGAAAGTAAAACCGGTTGTGCATACGGTGGCATGGGATCCGATCGCCGCAGAGAAGGGCGAGTATCGCCACTTCATGCAAAAGGAAATTCACGAACAGGTGCGCGCGCTGACAGATACCCTCGCGGGGCGCGTGGATTTTGTAAACGGCAGGATCCGCCTGCCCGATCTGAACTTGACCGAAGAACTGGCACAGAAAATCGAGAAGATCTATATCACGGCTTGTGGTACCGCTGCATATGCGGGCATGGTCGGAAAATATTTGATCGAGAAGATCGCGCGCATTCCCGTGGAAGTGGTGATCGCCTCCGAGTTCCGTTACAGTGACCCGATCTTGAACGATAAAACAGTGGTGCTTGCCATCTCGCAATCCGGTGAAACCGCCGATACACTCGCCGCCATGGAAGAGGGACGCCAAAAGGGCGCCATCATCTGGAGCATCGTGAACGCCATTGGCTCCCAAGCCATACGCGTGGCGGATGGTTTCATCTCGATGCAAACCGGACCTGAAATTGGTGTGGCTTCCACCAAAGCCTTCACTGCACCTTTGGTGGATCAATACATGCTGGCGATCCTGCTTGCGGACTTACGCGGTGTCATTGACGAAAAGACGCGCAAGGAATTGGTCTCTGACCTGCGGTTTGTACCGGATCTCGTGGGGCGCACACTAGACCGCGAAGAGGCGGTTGAAAAAGTAGCGCATGCGCTGAAAGATATTCGTGATTGTTTATACCTGGGGCGCGGCATCAATATGCCGATCGCCTATGAAGGCGCGCTGAAACTCAAAGAAATTTCCTACATCCACGCCGAAGGCTACCCGGCTGGCGAAATGAAACACGGACCCATCGCTTTGATCGATGAGCACATGCCGGTGTTATGTCTCGCTCCAAAAGACCCCTGGCACGAGAAGATGATCTCGCAGATCCAGCAAGCCAAAGCCCGCAACGGGATCGTCATTACCGTGGCTACCGATGGGGACGAACTCGTGGAAGCCATGTCAGACCACGTTCTGTGGGTGCCTCAATCGCCCTGGATGCTTTCCCCTATCATCACGGTGTTGCCTCTGCAACTGCTGGCGTATCACATCGCCGCCCTGCGCGGATTGGACGTAGACCAGCCCCGGAATTTGGCAAAAAGCGTCACTGTGGAATGAACCCCCTATCTGCCTGCCTAAGTACCTTTTGGGGATGCCTAATTATCAAATTCGTAGGCACCCTTAGGAAGGTGTTCATGTATAATGATATGTGTGGTTTCCATATATATTGTTTTACAAGGGATCAGCAACAAAGGAGTATGAGTATGAGAAAAATAAAATTTCAAGAAAATGGACAGGCATTGATCATCATTGCCCTGGCGGCAGTTGTTCTTTTCGGCTTTGCCGCTTTAGCGATCGATGGCAGTATGAAGTTTTCTGACCAACGCCAAGCCCAGAACGCGGCAGATACATCCGCTCTGGCAGCCGCCCTGGCAAGAACCCGAGGTTTATCCTATGCGACTATAGGGCAGGAGCGTGCCACCTCAAATGGATATAACAACAATGGCACCACCAATATTGTGGAGATTACAACCACCGCCACACCAACAGGCGCCTGCCCAGGTACTGGGATGGATATCCAAGTCAAAATTACTTCCTATGTCAAAACCACCCTCGCCAAAGTGGTTTGGTCCGGCTGGGACAAATTTAAAAATGTAGCTTATGCCACGGCGCGTTCGTGTGACATATATACAGCTGGCGGCGGTCCGTTGTATGCAGGTAATGCAGTGTATGCAACCCGAACGAGCGCATGCGGTAATGGCGTCAGCGATAAAGCAATCTATGTCGGCGGCTCCAGTCAAATTCAGTTGTGGGGCGGCGGTATGGGGTCTGCTTCTGCAGATGGCGGCTGCCTCCATTTCAAGGGCGGTAGTGCTCAGTTTAAGCTGACCGAAACAAGCCCCAAAAAATGTGCTGACATCTACACCGCTGCACCCAGTGGCGGTACCTTCAACAGTGTCAGCGGGCAAGATGGCTGCGGAAATAAAAA
>CAZMQE010000291.1:0-3597 GCA_964568115.1 uncultured Anaerolinea sp. | reverse complement strand
TTATTGTGCTTGAACATATCTCCCTGGATGGTGTCATACAAGCCCCAGGCGGACCCGAAGAAGATACCAGCGGCGGCTTCGCGCTTGGCGGGTGGATAGGTCCCTATGCCGACAAGATTGTTGGAACGGCTCTGAGAAAGCAGATGAATTCGTCGTTCGACCTGTTGTTAGGGCGCAAAACTTTTGACATTTGGGAGCCGTACTGGCCTAAACATGCGGACGCATGGCCCGGCGTCAACACCGCGACCAAGTACATTGCATCGAATACCTTGACGTCCAGCGAATGGCAGCCGTCGGTGTTTTTGAACGGCGATGTTGCTGAAAAAGTCGCCAAGCTCAAGGAACAGCCAGGACCGGATCTGCACGTTTGGGGAAGTGGTCAGCTCCTTCAGACGTTGATCAAGCATGATCTGGTTGATACGTTCTGGCTGATGATCTATCCGATCACGTTGGGCAGTGGAAAACGGTTATTTGACGATGGCACGCTCCCGGCGGCATTCAAACTGACGGAAAGCATCGTCGGCTCGAATGGTGTTATTGTTGTGAATTACGAGCGTGCAGGCGCAATCCCAACCGCAGGAGAATAGGTATGAAGGCAGAAAATATCATAGGACCCGCCTCGATCGTTGAAAAATCGGAAAGATCATATCTCGGAATTCGTCTCAACACCCCTTTCGGTGGAATGTTTGCGGTAATCACGAAGGCTTTGAAGGAATTGCGGAAGTGGAGCAGAGCCAACTCCCTGTCTGAGGCAGGCCCGTACTTTGTAAGGTATTACCATTGTGATATGCAAGATATCATGGATGTTGAGGTTGGGCTGATGACAAATTCCGGTCATGCTGGACAGGGGCACATTAAACCAGGTTCACTTCCAAAAGGAAGGTACGCTACTTTGGTCTACAAAGGAAACGGCCTTCGAGGGAATCAGGCTCTCATGAAATGGGCAACCGACAACGGGGTCAAGTTCGATCCGCTTGTCCCCAACGCTGTGGAATCGTACGTATGCAGGTACGAAGCTTACCTAACAGACTATCGTGTCGAATCACGAAAGCTTCTTTGGGACGTTGAGCTGTCGATAAAGATTGCCGATGATTGAGCCCAAGATCCAGTTCAATAAGTGATCAATTGTATATTTAGACGAAAATATCAAATCCGAAGGGAGTAGAGTATATGCTAAGAGCAGCAATCGCGGAGACGCGTGCCTTCGAAAGTTGGCAAGACTACCAGGAGTCCCTCAAGCATGCAATCGCGCCGCTCACCGGTGAACAACTGCAGCGCCGGCTTATCCCTGGTCTGCGCACGCCTGGCGAAATCGCCGAACATATCGTCTTTGGACGTGCTCTGCATCTGCACCGCACACTGGGCGAGGAGGTTGCGGAATTGACGCCGCTGCTCCGATGGAATGACACCGACGACCCACCGCATACTGCCGCCGAGATCGTGCATGGGCTGGAACTGACTTGGCAGATCATCACTGCCTGTCTGATGCGTGGATCATCTGACGATGTTATCTCCGAGGATGATATAGCGATCATTCAAACGATCTGGGGGCTCCTCGACCACGACCTGCCTCACGCTGGGGAACTTTCGTTGCTATTGGGTGCGGATGGTCTGCCGGGGGTGGAGATTTAGTTCGTGGTCAACATTATAGGAATCTAAAAACTCAGCTTGGTAACCAATAAAAGGTATATATGAACAATTCCGACACACAAAACCAACGTATTGCAAAAATGACCTTCGCTTCAGTCTATCCGCTATATCTCGAAAAGGTAGAAAAGAAAGGCAGAACCAAAGCAGAATTGCAGCAAGTCATAGAGTGGCTGACAAACTTCGATCATAAAAAGCTTCAGCAACTCATAAAAGAAAATGCAACTTTTGAAACCTTCTTCCAACAGGCTTCGCTAAACCCCAATGCAAAACTTATTACCGGAGTGATCTGTGGGGCTCGTGTGGAGGAAATCGAGAATCCGTTGACGCAGCAAGTTAGGTATTTGGACAAATTGGTGGACGAGTTGGCAAAAGGCAGGAAGATGGAGAAGATTTTACGTGGCTCGCAAATGTAGAATCTATTTCAATAACCCTTCCAATACAAGAGAAAGATCATGCTAACCATCGACATTGACATAGCCCGTCGTTTCATTTTGGGTAAGCAGGGCTTGTGGCCCGGCCGAAGGTGGCGCGGCGTCAAAGGTACTGAGCAAGCTATGCGGGCGATCGAATATCTGCAACTGGATCCGCTCCAGATCATCGCGCGCAGCCACGACATCACACTCCATAGCCGCGTACTCGATTACAAGCCGGGCATGTGGGAGACAGTCACTTACGAGAAGCGCAAATTCTTCGACTGGGGCGGCTGGCTGGCTGCCCGCCCGATGGATGAACTTCCCCATTGGCGCACTATCATGCACCGCGAGCGCGATGGCAACTATGGCGACTCGCGAATTCGCAAGATGGCTCATGAGCACGCAGACGCCATCGCCGAAATGCGGGTCATCTTACAGGAACGCGGTGTCGTGAGCAACCGTGATTTCGAAATGGCGGCGCGCACACGCACCCAAAGTTATCGCGGCCGCAAGGACAGCGCGCTCGCCTTGTATTATCTGTGGCAAACCGGCGAAGTAATGACGCATCACCGCGAGCGCTTCGAGCGTGTGTATGCCCTCACTGAAAAGGTCGCGCCCGCGGACTTGATTTACGAGAGCAGTGAGGCTGAGACTGATCGTTTCCTGGTCAAAAAAGAAATCAGCTTTGGTGGCTTATCGCGGATAAGACGTACGGGTGATTCATGGGGGCGCGGCGAACCAGATCGCGCGGCAAAGAAGCTGCTGGAGGGGCTGTTAGCCGACGGAGAGCTTATCGAGGTGCAAGTCGAAGGCTGGAAAACGATCCATCACGCCCTCGCCAGCGATGCCAGGACGCTGCGTGATTTAAGTGCGGGCCGCATCCCAAAGGCTTGGACGCCATTAGAAACGACCACGACTGAGGAGGTCCTCTTCCTTGCGCCGCTTGACCAAGTGAGCGCACGTGGGCGGGCAAAAGTTTTGTTCGGGTTTGACTACGTTTGGGAGGTATACAAACCGGCGCACCTTCGCAAGTACGGATATTACACATTGCCGATTCTTTGGGGAGACCGACTCGTCGCACGTTTCGACAGCAAACTGGATCGGTCAACGAACACATTCATCATCCTCGGTCTGTGGTTGGAAGACAAAGCTCTCGGCAAGGATGAGGCCTTTGTGGAGGCATTAACCCGCGGGTTCGCGCGATTCGTTACTTTCCTTGGCGCGAATAAGCTGGATGCAAAGGCGATCCGCGAGCCGCTGTTGCGTCGACGTTTATCCGAATTTAAGAGCGCCACTTGAGTTGGAAGCCATGCAGACTACGATTCAAATCGCGTGGAAATTCGCGCACCCGCCTGTTAAAGTATGGCGGGCATGGACGGACCCAGCCATTGCAAAGTTATGGTTCGGATCTGACCCAAATGGGAAAGTGTTGGAAGCGAAATTTGATGTGCGGGTCAACGGCGCTTTTTCCGTGACCTTCACCAATTCAGATGGTTCTGAATTTACATGTCGTGGAATCTATCAAGAGATCGAT
>CAZMQE010000290.1:0-3605 GCA_964568115.1 uncultured Anaerolinea sp. | reverse complement strand
CATCACCTTGAAACACGGTGCGATCTTGCGAGACAATTTCACAACGGATTGTCATGCTTTACATCCAATACCTTAACACTTACGCGTCAACAGCGAGTTTCTTCGCCTTTTCACGCACATCTTCGATCGTACCAGCCATCATGAAGGCTTGTTCCGGCAGATCGTCACATTTGCCATCAAGGATCTCACGGAACCCACGCACCGTTTCCTTCAGTTGTACATAGCGACCGGGAATACCGGTAAAACGTTCAGCCACATAGAACGGCTGTGAGAAGAAACGTTCGATCTTGCGGGCACGTGCCACGATCAATTTGTCGTCTTCGCTCAATTCATCGATACCGAGAATGGCGATGATATCCTGCAAGTCTTTGTAGCGCTGGAGGATGCGCTGAACTTCACGCGCTGTCCGATAGTGTTCCTCGCCCACGATATTAGGATCAAGAATTCGGGAGGTGGAAGCGAGCGGGTCCACGGCGGGATAAATACCTTTTTCCACGATGGAGCGTTCGAGCGCAATGGTCGCATCCAAATGTGTGAAGGTCGCCACGGGTGCGGGATCGGAGTAGTCATCGGCGGGTACGTACACAGCCTGCATGGATGTGATCGAGCCGGTGCGGGTGGAGGTAATGCGTTCCTGCAACTCACCCATCTCGGTCGCGAGCGTGGGCTGATAACCTACCGCGGAGGGCATACGTCCAAGCAACGCGGATACTTCGGAACCAGACATCGAGAAGCGGAAGATGTTATCCACGAAGAGCAACACGTCCTTGCCCTGATCGCGGAAATATTCAGCCATCGAAAGAGCAGTAAGCGCTACGCGCAAACGTACACCGGAGGGTTCGTTCATCTGACCATACACCATCACGGTATCTTTCATAACGCCCGATTCAAGCATTTCACGATAGAGTTGTGTGCCTTCACGAGTACGTTCACCCACGCCTGCGAACACGGAGTTCCCTTCGTGCTCGGTGGCTACGGAGCGGATAAGTTCCATAATGATAACGGTCTTACCGGTACCTGCACCACCGAAGATGCCGGTCTTACCACCCTTTGTAAAGGGCGCGATTAGGTCAACAACTTTGATGCCTGTTTCGAAAACTTCCACGCGAGTGGATTGCTCAGCAAACGCAGGGGCGGGACGGTGAATGGGATAGAACGTAGAAGCTTCAACATCGCCTTTTTCATCCACTGGCTGACCTAACACATTGAAAATCCTGCCAAGTGTAGATAACCCAACCGGAACCATAATGGGGGCGCCGGTTGAAACTGCAGGCATGCCGCGCTGAAGACCATCTGTGGTATCCATCGCCACAGTACGGACCCAGCCGTTACCAATATGCTTTTGCACTTCAAGGACAAGTTTCTTTTGTCCAGTGCGTTCCACTTCGATCGCTTCGAAGAGATCCGGGATCTCGTGTTCAGCAAACTCTACATCCACCACACCACCCAAAATTTGTACTACACGGCCATTCGCATTTGCCATGATTTATTCCTCCGATTATTTCTCGGCGAGCGCTTCCGCGCCGCCCACAATGTCTAAGATATCGTTCGTGATCCCCTGTTGACGAACTTTGTTATATGCCAACTGTAGTGCGCCAACCAATTCCTTGGCGTTGTCTGTGGCGTTGCGCATGGCGATCATGCGTGCTGCATGTTCACTAGCTTGCGATTCAAGTACAGCCTGATAGACCTGTAATGCAGTAAATCGCGGGACCATTTCATCCAAAATCTCATGCTGACCAGGCTCGTACTCGTACGCTGCGGCAGTGCCGGCGGTGTGCCCAAAATCTTCAACGAGCCCTTCACGAGTATCCAATGCAAGTGGAAGCAACTTCTTCGCCTTGGTTATCTGACGGGACATGCTGACAAAGTCAGTATAGATCAAATGAACTTCATCCGCGTCGCCTGCGAGAAACTCATCCACTGCAAGGCGCCCGATCGTTGAGATCGCACCAAATTTTGGAGTAGCAGGTAGATTGCTAAAATCAGCAAGAATGGGCTTACGCATCCGCAGCAAAAGATCACGCCCCTTACGCCCCACGGTGATGTATTTAACCGGGAGATGATATTTATCGAAGCGACCCAACACATAACGAATGATATTCGTATTGTATGCACCTGCGAGGCCGCGATCTGCAGTCATGACAATCACAAGCGCATTCTTCGGCTCCGGGCGCTCCGTCAAAAGCGGATGCAGTTTGGTAGATCCGGGTTGACCCGTCACATGCTTCAGTACCTGCCAGGCTTTGGCAGCATAAGAACGCGTACCAGACAAAGCCTGAATTGCCTTGCGAACTTTTGCCGCGCTAACCGCTTCAAGCGCACGCGTTACTTGCGAGATATTTTTTACACTCCGAATACGGAGTTTCATTTCACGAGAGGAAGCCATAAATTATCTCGGTGTCTCTTCCTGTTTTATCAGAACTACGCTTGCAACCACGAACTGCGGAATGCATCCAGCGCCTTCAAAAGATTGGCACGTGTAGCATCTGAGATCGCTTTCTTCTCGGCAATATCCCGCACAATTTCAGGGTACGAGGCTTCCATGTAAGCGATCATATCAGCCTGCCATTGTGCCATGTTGTTGGGAGAAACGTTATCCGCAAAGCCATTCGTACCAGCGAAGATCGCCACAACTTGATGTTCAACAGCCATCGGTTGATATTGCGGCTGTTTGAGAATTTCCTGCATACGCTGACCACGACCAAGCTGCTGTTGTGTGGCTTTATCAAGATCGGAAGCCATGAGCGCGAACGCTGCCAACTCACGATAGGCAGCCATATCCAGGCGCAAGCGACCAGCCACCTGCTTCATGGCTTTGGTCTGAGCATCACCACCTACGCGAGATACCGAAACGCCCACGTTTACCGCAGGGCGGATACCAGCATTGAAAAGGTTACTTTCGAGGAAGATCTGTCCATCTGTAATGGAAATTACGTTCGTGGGAACATAGGCAGAAATATCGCCCAACAGCGTTTCAATGATCGGCAAGGAAGTGAGTGAACCACCCGTGCCAGCAACCTTGAGGATCTTGTGATCATCCGCGTTGCTCATGTGTTTGCGAGCTTCTTCAGCTTCATCTTTCGAGATGGGACCTGTGTAGACTTTACCGTCCACGCCATCTTTTTCAGAAGCCAATGCCCCACTAAAGTCTTTTTTGACAATGACATATTTATTCGCAAGACGAGCAGAGCGCTCAAGCAAGCGGGAATGTAAATAGAAAACATCGCCGGGATACGCTTCACGTCCAGGCGGGCGGCGCAGGAGCAAAGATACCTGACGATATGCCCAAGCGTGCTTGGAAAGGTCATCATAAATGATCAAAGCATCGCGTCCAGATTCCATGAATTCTTCACCCATGGCGGTTCCGGAGTACGGCGCAATGTATTGCAACGCCGCAGATTCATCTGCTGCTGCAACTACAATAATTGTATGCTCCATCGCACCGGCTTTTTCAAGAATACCGAGCGTACGGGCAACTGCAGCTTTCTTTTGACCGATCGCCACATAGATACAGATCAGGTCTTTGCCTTTTTGATTGATGATCGTGTCGATCGCGATCGCAGTCTTACCGGTCTGGCGGTCGCCAATGATCAACTCACGTT
>CAZMQE010000289.1:0-3607 GCA_964568115.1 uncultured Anaerolinea sp. | reverse complement strand
GTGAGATTGGGGAAGATGTTCGTGATCTGGAAGGAACGTCCGATCCCGAAATGGATGGTGCGATGGACAGGCTGGTGCGTGATGTCACGCCCTTTGAAAATGACATATCCGCTGGTTGGTTCGATGTTGCCGCTCAGCAAATTAAAAAAAGTAGTCTTGCCCGCGCCATTGGGACCAATAATCGCATGCAAGGAATTCTTTTGGACCCTGATATTAACATCGTCCACGGCAACCAGCGCGCCAAATTTTTTCGTCAGGTTTTTGGTTTCGAAAATGATCTCGGTGTCCATTGCACCTTCCAAGGGAATAATCCCTGAGGGTCTTTCAACCCTCAGGGACTCATTGTATTACGAAATTACTGTCCGCTCAGATTGCCAAAGGGCAAATCACCACAGCGATCCTTGAGGGTTTCGGGCAGCAAACAAGGAGGCTCAGGGCGGGACGTATCTACGTATTCGTAGAAGTTCGCATCAGGATCGGTTACGTTGACAAGCTTCAGAATGTACATATCCTGAATGGCAACATGATCTTCCGGACGAATGAAGATGGTGCCCTTGGGTCCTTCGAAGGTCATACCTTCCATGGCGGTCTTGAGCGCGTCACCGTTGACATCGCCATTGGTCGCTTTGATGGCTTCCACAACCATGATAGCGGCGTTCATGCCATCAGCATCGAAGAGGTCAGGCATCACACCATAACGAGCCTTATCTTGTTCCTTGAGGAAGTCGTTGGCAGGGTTGTTCGGGGCGCTGTAGTGATACAGGATACCCGCAGTGGTACCAACCGCATTCGCAAAGAAGGTCGGCATGAGCACATTATCGATGAAAGTTGCGCCGAGGGACATTTTCTCAGTCACACCTTGATCGGTGGCAGCCTGCATAAGAGACACGAAGCCGGAGCCTGCCCAGGTCACAATGTAAGCTTCCGCGCCGGAGTTGGCGATCTGCTCCATGTAGGGTGTGAAGTCGGTGGTGTCCAAAGGAGCAAAGATGTCATCAACGACAAAGGTTGCGCCGCTCAACGAGCAAGCGTCACGGAAGGCAGCAGCGGAACCACGTCCGAAAGCATAATCAGGGGCGATCTGCACGAAGCTCTTATATTGCTTGGTAAGAGCGATACATTCATTCATCGCATCCTGATAGTTATTGCGGCTGGTGCGGAAGGTGTATTCGTTGAAGTTCGCACCAGTGATATCGTTCGCTGCGGCAGGCGCCACGATCAACGGGATCTTGCTTTCGAGAGCAATACCTTGCAGAGTGGCGGTCGCACCGGAGGAAACGGTACCAACCAAAATGTTGACCTTCTGAACGTCGATCAACTCACGCGCAACCGTGGCAGTATTTTCGGCATTGCTGCCATCATCGCGGACGAAGACCTGGATCTCACAATCATCGATCTTAAAGGTATTCTCCTGAGTCTGGGTGATGTCAAATTTTTCACCGGCAGAGCCAGCAGCGCCGGTGCTATATTCCATGCCCAGCATGAATGAGCGCAAAATATGTGCGCCATAAATGGCAAGGGCACCAGAGGCGTCGGAAATGAGACCGACCTTGACGGGTTCCGCACAAACCAGACCCGCCGCAGGTGCTTCAGTTGGTGCAGCGGTAGGAGCTTCGGTCACAACTGGCGCTTCAGTGACAACAACAGGCGCTTCTGTCGGCGCGGGGGTGGCGGCGGGCGCGCAGGCAGCCAGGATCAAAGACATGGTCACCAACGCAAATGCTAACGTACGTAAAGCTTTCATAGGTTACTCCTCCAAAGAATTTTGAATTTACAATGTACAAATAGAAAGGGCACGGTTAATACTTTAAACATCACCTCCTTTTGAAAATTCGATAACAGCATTTGACGCTGCTTCAGGGATCTCAAGCGGGAAGAAATGTCCCGCATCTGGAAATATACGGATCTGACTACCCGCAAGCTGTTTCGCCAATAAATCGGCGTTCGCCGGCGGGACAACTTTATCGTGCGCCCCAAACAAGATCAGAGTCGGCACGGTAATGTTCGGTAATTTATTTTCGAACGCGGCGGCTTCGGGCAACAAACCAAGACCGATCGCCATCTGCGCTTGATAGTGAACTGGTTCAATTGGATTCGCCACACGCCACTTGACCCACTCTTCGATCATCTCTGGGTTTTTCTCTGCCCAGCCCGGCGCAGTGCTGACGCTGAGTCCATTCTTGAAGCGTGTCAATGCATCGCTCGTGACATCGGTCAACACCTTCATCGCTTCCTGTGTGACAGGTACATGGTGCGGACCACCAAAGTTGGTCGAACACAGAATCAGCTTCACCACTCTCTGTGGAAAATCCAATGCCATGGCTTGCGCAATGAACCCGCCCATAGAATGTCCCATAACGATCGCTTTCTCAATGTTCAATGCATCCAATAAACCAAACGTATCCGCCGCCAGCATCTGCGCGGTGTATGGACCCGCAGGCTTAGCGCTCTGCCCGACACCCCGGTTATCGAACGTGATGACCTTGAAGTGTTGCGCCAGGAACGGCACCATCTTGTGCCACTGCCAGAGCGGATACCCAAGACCCGAAATGAGGACCAACGGCTGTCCTTCGCCGTGAGTTTCGTAATAGAGTTCGATTTCATTGGATATTGTTTTTGGCATGGGTCACTCCAATTCAGGAAAGAAAAAAGATAAAAGAGAGCACACCTTTCCTCTTTCTTCTTTCATTCAGCATCACTTCACAAACCTCTCACGCAACTCTGCCTTGATCACCTTCCCATACGGTGAATACGGCAGCGCATCCACAAACTCAACTCGCTTCGGGATCTTGTATTTCGCCAGGCGTCCCGCACAAAATTTCAGTAGATCATCTTCATCAACAGTTTGATTCGGTTTACATGCCACGATCATCAAACCGACTTCACCCCATTTCTCATCGGGCTGACCGATCAACGCGGCATCGGCAACGCACGCATGTTCACGGAACACCGCTTCCACTTCAGCAGCATACACATTCTCGCCGCCACTGATGATCATGTCCTTGAAGCGACCGGCAATATAGAAATAGCCTTCTTCATCCTGCCGTGCCATATCGCCCGTATGGAACCAACCATCCTTGAGCGATTTCGCCGTGGCTTCTGGATTGTTCCAATATCCGATACAAACGTGCGGACCCTTGATAAGCAGTTCACCGGTCTCGCCAACTTTCACATCATTCCCATCTGTATCCACCAATCGCATCTCACTGTGGAAGATCGGTTTGCCAACGGAACCGCGTTTGCGCAAGGCTTCTTCATCGGTCATCGAGAAGCAGTTCACGCCGACCTCGGTCAGCCCATATCCTTGGCGTACATTGATACCCTTGGCTTTGTTCCATGCTTCGATCAACGGAGGCGGGCACGGCGCACCGCCGCTGATAAAGAAATGCACATGCTCAAAACTGGTTTCGGCAAACCTCGGTGAGTTCATCCACACCTGAAACAATGTCGGCACACCGAGAATGACCGTGCATTTTTCTTCCACGATCAACTTCAATGATGCATCCGGGTCAAATGAACGTGCCATGAGTAATCGTCCGCCAGCATAAAAGAGCGGTACAAGAAAAACGAACAGTCCACCCGAATGGAACATCGGGGTCAAGATCGG
>CAZMQE010000288.1:0-3611 GCA_964568115.1 uncultured Anaerolinea sp. | reverse complement strand
TGGGGTGTGAAAGTGACCAACGTTGAAATCCGCGAGATCGTCCCGCCGCGCGAAGTACAGGATGCAATGAACCGCCAGATGTCCGCTGAGCGTATCCGCCGTGCGTTGGTGACCGAGTCCATGGGTGATCAGGAAGCCGCGAAGAACCGTGCTGAAGGTACCAAGCAGGCTGCCATCTTGCAAGCGCAAGGTGAACGCGAATCTAACATTTTGCGGGCTGAAGGTGAAAAGCAAGCGCAGGCTCTACGCGCTGAAGGTTTCGCCGTAGCGTTGGAACAGATTTTTGCCGCCGCTGGAAAAGTGGATCAGAAGACCATGACCCTGCAATACTTTGAGACCCTCAAGTCTCTCGGTGCCAGTCCGTCCACCAAGTACATCTTCCCGATGGAGTTCACGAGCATGCTCGATAACTTCCTTGGTAAAGATGGCAAAAAATAGTATTCAAGTAAATAGATAGACACGTAAAAAGCGGAGAGGCAACTTTCCGCTTTTTGTTTGATAGAATACCGTGCGTATGGAAATTCAAACCGCGAATATTATTGACCTTGGCGCATTGCGACGCCTGGAGACTGTCTGTTTTGAAAAAGATGCTTGGCCTCTTTTGGATCTGCTTGCCGTTTTGACCTGGCCCGAAGTGATCCGCCTCAAGGCAGTGGACGCGGGTGAGATGATCGGCTTCATCGCCGGCGACCCGCGTTCAGCCGACGGGGTGGCTTGGATCTCGACCATTGCAGTTGATCCACGCTGGCAGCGACGTGGGGTGGGGCGCGCGTTGCTGCGGGCTTGTGAAGCCCAGATCGCATTGCCGCGCATGAAGTTGACTGTGCGGGTTTCCAATCAGGGTGCGATTGCGCTCTATGAACAGGAAGGCTATCGGATGGTTGACCTCTGGCGGGGTTACTATAATGACGGCGAAGATGGTCTGGTCATGGGGAAGACACTGTAAGAAATGCACTGTGGGATATAATCACATTTAATGACTCATCAAACCCTTCCTCCACCAGTTTGGGTGGATCGACAAGACAGATTTAACCAGATGGTGGCGGAGTTATCTACCCAGCCCCGGATCGCAGTAGACACCGAATCGAACAGCTTGCATGCCTATCGTGAACGGGTTTGCTTAATTCAATTCTCTACATCGAAAAAAGATTATGTAGTGGACCCGTTCGTTCTGCAAGACCTGAGTGCGCTCGCCCCGATTTTTGTAAATCCCCAAATCGAAAAGATCTTCCATGCGGCTGAATATGATCTGCTGTGTTTACGGCGTGATTTTGGTTTCGCGTTCGCCAATTTGTTTGACACCATGCAAGCAGCGCGGACGCTTGGTTATGCTTATGTCGGCTTGGACAATCTACTGGCTGAAAAATTTGGCGTGAAGATCGATAAGCGTCATCAAAAAGCGGACTGGGGTGCGCGTCCATTGACCACTCCGCAGATCGATTATGCCCGCTTCGATACGCATTATCTCTTTCAGTTGCGTGACCAGCTTGAACTTGAACTGCGCGAAAAAGGCAGATGGGAACTGGCGCTCGAAGATTTTGCGCTGGCTTGCAATGTAGCAGAACCAAAAGAGAAGAACGGTGATTCGGCGTGGAAGCGCTTTGCCGGGCGCAAGGACTTATCCACGCGCGAGTTGACGATTGTCAGCGAATTATGTGCATGCCGCGATCAGATCGCTGAAAAATTGGACCGCCCTGTTTTTAAGGTGATCTCTGACGACATCATCATTGATATTGCCCACAAACTGCCAGAAAAGGATGTTGATCTCGCAGGCATTGGTTTGAGTACAAAACAAATCAACCTGTGGGGTCGGGATATTTTGGCAGCTACCCGGCGTGGGATGGAAGCTCCGCTCGTGAAACGGGAACAGCTCAAACGTCCGAGCGATGCGTTGCTCAAGCGTTTGGAAAAGCTGAAGGTGTGGCGAAAAAAGATCGCGAAGGAGATGTTGGTAGAGTCGGATATTATCCTGCCGAAAATTTTGGTGAATAATTTGGCTGAAAACCCGCCGAAGAATCTTCAGGAGTTGGAAGTTGCCTTGCGCGAGACGCCAACGCGATTCAGTAAATATGGCACGGAGATCTATCGTTTGATCGGAGGCTGAAATGCGGATCAACTTTCACGGCGCAGCACATACGGTAACCGGCAGTCAACATTTATTGGAAATCAATGGACAGCGCCTCTTGCTCGATTGTGGGTTGTATCAAGGGCGGCGTGAAGAATCGTATGCGCGCAATTTGAAATTTTCACATGACCCGCACAAGGTGGATGCGGTCTTGCTCTCGCACGCACACATCGATCATTGTGGCAATCTGCCCAACCTGGTGGACGATGGTTTTAGCGGACCGATCTTTGCCACGCGCGCAACGGTTGATCTGGCAACGATCATGATGGCTGATTCGGGGCGTATTCAAGAAGCGGATGCTGAGTTTGTAAATAAAAAGAAACATGCGCGAGGTGAAGCGCCCATTGAGCCACTTTACACCGAAGCCGATGCTGAAGCCGCCGCAAAACTTTTTCAGGGTGTTGAGTATGGCGCTCCGTTTGAGCCGATCCCTGGTGTAATTGCGCGGTTTGTAGAAGCGGGGCATATTCTCGGTTCAGCCGCGATCTCGTTGGAGATCGAAGAAAGGGGACGCAAGATCCGCTTTTGGTTTTCGGGTGATATTGGTCGTTATAAGTTGCCGTTGTTACGTGACCCGGTCTTGCCGGAAGCCGTGGATTATTTGTTGATGGAATCTACCTATGGGGATAAATCTCATGAAGACCCAACGGCGGCGTTCAATGAGTTTCGCGAAGTCGTAAAACGCACACTCAACCGGGGCGGCAAGTTGATCGTCCCGGCTTTTGCAGTGGGGCGCACGCAGGAAATTGTATATCACTTGAACGAGATGATGAGTGCGGGTGAAGTGCCGATGGCGCCGGTCTTTGTGGATAGTCCTTTGGCAGTGAGGGCTTCGAATGTGTTCAGGGCACACCCTGAATGTTTTGATGAAGAAACACGCAAGTTTGTTATGGAAGCCAGGCATCCGGCACTTGATTTTAAGATGTTGACATATATCCAATCGGTGGAAGAGTCGAAAGCCTTGAACGAGCGTAAAGAACCGATGGTCATCATCTCCGCTTCGGGTATGGCCGAAACCGGGCGCATTCTGCATCACTTGAAAAATAATATCGAGAATCCGAAGAATACGGTTTGTATTGTTTCCTGGCAGGCACCGTACACGTTGGGACGCAGACTTGCCGACCGCGAGAAACAAATTAAAATTTTCGGAGAAGTCTACAATCGCAATGCCGAGGTGGCTACCATTGGCGGGCTTTCCGGTCACGCCGGGCAGGATCTGTTGATCAAGTATGCGACCAATGTCAAAAATTCGGTGAAGAAAGTCTTCCTGGTGCATGGCGAAGAAAAGCAGGCGAGCATTCTGACCGAGAAATTGAAAGCGCAAAATATGCGCGAGATCTATTACCCTGAGCTGCATTCGAGCGTGGAAATCTGAGTTATAATCTGCGCCGCACGCTTGGGAAGGTGCCAGAGTGGTTGAATGGGACAGTCTCGAAAACTGTTGTGGGCTCCGGTCCACCGAGGGTTCGAATCCCTCCCTTCCCGC
>CAZMQE010000287.1:0-3614 GCA_964568115.1 uncultured Anaerolinea sp. | reverse complement strand
TGGCGCGAGGAAGTGGCAAGAGTCAAACGCAAGGCGTATAAAGATCAGGAATATTGGGGTAAGCCCGTGCCGGGATTTGGTGATCCGCAGGCGCGTGTGCTAGTGGTGGGGCTTGCGCCTGGTGCGCACGGCTCGAACCGCACGGGACGAAACTTTACGGGCGATGCCTCGGGTGGGTTTTTGTATCCAGCGTTGCACCGGGCTGGGTTTGCGAATCAGGCTCTGGCTGAGTCCCGAAGCGATGGTCTCATCCTGAAAGATTTATACATCACCTCGTCCGGTCGTTGTGCGCCGCCGGATAATAAGCCAAGTCCTGAAGAGTTGAATACCTGCCAGCCATATCTCGAGCGTGAACTCGTAATTTTGAAGCCAAAAGTCATTGTATGTTTGGGTCGGATAGCTTTTGAGAGAATCTTGCGGATATATTCGGTCAAAAATTCGACTTGGAAGTTTGGGCACGGTGCGACGTATCAGCTTGAAAACGGCACATGGATGTTATGCTCGTATCATCCCAGTCAACAAAATACGTTGACGGGCAAATTGACCGTAAAAATGTTCGACGATATTTGGAAGAAAGCGAAGTCATTAGTAGAATGAAAATATTTAAACGTGTGGTGGTGGGGATTTTGGTAGTGGTGTTGATCGGGACGATCGGTTTGGGAGTTTGGGGCAATGATGCGTATCCGCCTTTGCAACCGGCTTTGGATGCGCTTCAATCAGATGCGCAAGTGACGGTGACTCAGCATGCTGGATTTATCACCTTTGAACCGGTGGGAGTGCAGCCTGCAACCGGCTTTGTGTTTGTGCCCGGCGGGCGCGTGGATTATCGCGTGTATTCACCCGCACTGCATCAGATCGCGGCACAAGGTTATTTTGTAGCAGTGGTGAAGGTGCGCATCAATTTGGCGTTCTTTGATCTCAATGCGCCGGAGCGTGTGATCTCGCAATATCCGGACATCCAACATTGGATCGTTGGTGGGCATTCGCTCGGTGGGGTGGCGGCTTCCAGTTATGTGAGCAAGCATCTCGATACGATTGAGGGGTTGGTTATTTGGGCGTCGTACCCCGGTGACGATTCGTTGAAAAATACGGATATCAAAGCACTGACCATCTACGGCACGAACAACGTAGATGTCGATGCGGGGATCGATCTCGCGCGTTCCCGCCTGCCTGACTCAGCGCAGGTGATTACGATCGAAGGCGGCAACCATGCCCAGTTCGGCTCTTATGGTCCACAGGCGGGCGATCAGGCGGCAGATATTTCTGCTGAAGAACAATGGGCGCAAGCTGTTGCAGCGACAGTGCAGTTTTTGGACTCGTTAAACAAATAGAATTTTCTACTCTATCAAGGGCTTACCTTCCGATAGAGCGATAGGTAAAACATGAAGCGTTGGCAGAAAAATTTATTGATCGTTCTCGCAGTGATATTAGTCATTGTGTTGATCGGACCGTTCCTGATCCCTGTACCTGAATTACAGGGGTTATCGGCAGAGCAAGCGTTGGCTGACCCCGATAGCCAGTTCATGGATATCAATGATGTAACGGTGCATTACAAAGAAATGGGACAGGGCGATACCACCTTCATCTTGCTGCATGGCTTTGGCGCCAGCCTCTTTTCTTGGCATGCTGTGATGCAGCCACTCGCTGAACAGGGACGCGTCATCGCGTATGACCGCCCGGCGTTTGGACTCACCGAACGCCCCATGCCCGGTGAGTGGACGGGGGAAAGTCCCTATTCCATGGATGCCAATGTCGAATTATTGTTAGGGCTCATGGACTCGCTGAACGTTGAACAAGCGATTCTTGTGGGCAACTCTGCCGGTGGCAGTGTCTCGGTTGCCTTTGCTTTGAAATATCCCGAACGTGTGCAGGCGCTCATTCTCGTTGACCCAGCCTTGGGTGATTACGGTGGACGTCTCCCAGCGTGGATCATGCCGTTGATGGCGAGTCCGCAGCTGCGGCGTGTGGGTCCGTTGTTGGTGCGCAGCATTGCCGATAGCGGCAATGACACCATCCGCCTCGCGTGGCATAACCCAAGCCTGATCACACCTGAAACCTTTGAAGGCTATCGCAAGCCGTTGCAGACCTACAATTGGGACCGCGCTTTATATGAATTCACGATCGCTGCGCGCACGCTGGATTTGAAACTGGCTGAATTGAAAATGCCGGTGATCGTGATCGCCGGTGATGACGACCGCATCATCCCAACTGAAAATAGTGTACAGGCATCCAAAGATATTCCGGGCTCACAGCTTGTGATTGTCCCTGCCTGCGGACACGTCCCTCACGAAGAATGCCCTGCTGTTTTTATGGAAGCAGTGACCGGCTTCCTGGAGAATTTGGAAAAGAAATGACATCGAATTTGATCACCCCGGGGGAACTCGCACCTGATTTTGAATTGGAAGATGTGAACGGGAAGCTTGTGCGGCTTTCGGATTTCCGTGGAACTAAACCGGTTGTGCTTGCGTTTTTGCGCGGGTTCATGTGACCGTATTGCCGCGCGCAGTTGGCGCGCTTGCGCAATGAATACGAAAAATTTACAAAACGTGGTGTTGAGATCCTGGCTGTAGGTCCCAATTCACCTTCGGCATTCGAACAATATTGGATGAACGAAAAAATTCCCTTTGTTGGCTTGCCTGATGCAGATCATCGCGTTGCCAGAATGTATAAGCAAGAAGTGAACCTCTTCAAGTTGGGACGCATGCCATTAAGCTGTGTTGTGGACACCAGAGGCTACATCCGTTTCGCGCATTATGGCGCTTCGATGCAGGATATTCCATCCAACGAAGAATTGCTGCATGTAATAGATGAGCTAAACGCAGCATCCAAATGATATGGCACTCGGACAAATTGCTTTTCTTGGCTCAGGTGAGACTTCCCTCGCCGGTGGACGAATCTTTGAATCGTTAGCCCGTCGTTTTCCTCAATCCCTGCGTATTGCAATCCTTGAAACACCTGCCGGGTTCGAATTGAACGCGAACCTGGTTGCGGGGCGCGTGGCTGATTTTCTCAAGACCCGGTTGCAAAATTACAAACCCGTCATTGACATCATCCCGGCACGAAAACGCGGCACGCAGTTCAGCCCCGATAATCCCGATATTCTCCAACCTTTGCTTCATGCGGATATGATCTTCATGGGACCCGGCAGTCCGACGTATGCCGCGCGTCAACTACAAGGTTCGCTCGCCTGGGACATCATCCGCGCGCGGCATCGCCTCGGGGCTACGCTGATATTTGCTTCTGCCGCGACGATCGCGATCGGCGCCTGGGCATTGCCTGTGTATGAGATATACAAAGTGGGCGAAGACGTCCACACCAAGCAAGGACTCGATCTCTTCAACGATTTTGGCGTGATGCTCTCCTTCATTCCGCACTGGAATAATGCCGAAGGCGGCACGGATCTCGATACCAGCCGCTGTTTTATCGGCATGGAACGTTTCTCTGAATGGTCAAAGTTGGTCCCGCCCGAAAATACGATTCTGGGACTTGATGAACATACGGGTATTGTGATGGATTTTGAATCGGGTATGTGTGAGATCATGGGCGTCAGCAGTGTCTCGTTGTTGCGGGATGGTAAACTCATGATCCATCCTGCTGGCGTAAAGTTTTCTCTT
>CAZMQE010000286.1:1876-3626 GCA_964568115.1 uncultured Anaerolinea sp. | reverse complement strand
AACGCTGTTTCTTTCAAAGAGCGGAATCTCCACTTCGCGCAGAATGGCGCTGAGCAGGATCAAGACAAGTAAGGTGGGAAGCGTGAGGAATGTATCAGTGACACGCATCAGGATGGCATCGAGCCGACCGCCGTAATAACCAGCCAGTGCACCGATGGGCACGCCGATGGAAATGGAGATGCCCACAACGAGCAGACCCACGAGGACGGAGATACGCCCACCGTAGAGTACACGCGTGAGCAGGTCGCGACCGAGCGCATCTGTGCCCATGGGGTGCTGCCACGATGGCGGCTGATTACGGACTACCATGTTTGAAACTTCAGGATCGTAGGGCGAGAGCGGCGCCAGCACAACGAGCAACAACAAGATCACGAAAATGATCGAGCCTGCGATCGCGCCGGGATGCCTGCGAAAGCGTCGCCACACGCCCTTGCCAACCGCTGCAGCTTCAGCCAATGCGGCTGACTGACCCTGTTGAATTGTAGGAAAATCATCTGTTGTGTGTGTCATAGTTAGGAAGGGCGTTCAATCGTAACGGACGCGCGGGTCCAGGAATGAGTAGAGAATATCGGCGAGCAGGCTGGATAGGATGATGGCGGCGGCGCCCATGATCAGGATGGCAAGCAGCACAGGATAATCACGGTCCACGGCGGCTGTGAAATATAACCTGCCCATGCCGGGCCACGAGAAGAGCGTTTCCACAAAAACAGCGCCGCCGAAAATCGTGGGGAGGTCAATGGCTAACATCGTGATCAGTGGGATCAACGCATTCCGCAACGCATGTTTGTAAAGCACCATCCAGTTCGGCAGACCTTTGGCGCGGGCTGTGCGCAGGTAATCCTTGTTGACCACATCCAACATGCTGGAGCGCAGGAAGCGGGAATACCACGCGACCCAACCCAGTGCACCGGTGATGACTGGCAAGATCAAATGCACGAGTCGATCACCAAGTGCAAAGCCGCTGACGCCCAGCGAGGTCATGCCGCCGGATGGCAGGAGCGGTTCACCCGTTATCGGATTTTTCAGCCAGGCATAAAATATCAGGATCAGGAGCAGCCCCAAAAAGAATTCTGGAATCGCCTGTCCGGCGAAGGAAAGCGTCGTGACGGTGATGTCAAAAGTTGAATACTGGCGTATCGCGGAAATGATCCCGATCGGAATGGCAAAGGCAAGACCTACCAGCAGCGTGATGACCATCAAGAGCGTTGTGTTTGGCAGTCTTTGACCGATCTCTTCCAACACAGGTTGGCGCGTGCGATAGGAAAAACCAAAATCACCGCGCAGGATGCCCATGCGCGTGCCGTAGCTTTCATTGATGCCATCGCCATCTACATCCACCTGCATCCAGTCATTACCAACCAGCCAGATGAGATACTGGGTGGGGAGCGGCTTATCCAGACCAAATTGTCTTTTCAGTATCTGAACCTTCTCCGGGCGGATCTGGCGGCTGCGACCCTGACCAGCCAGCGGTCCACCCGGAGCGAGATTTACCAACGCAAAAAGCAGGATACTGAGAATGAATAATAGGACGACAGTTTGGAACAGACGTCTTACTATATAGTTCACCATTTTATTTTGCGAGGGTCCAGTCTTTGGCGTTCCAGGTTACAAGATCATTTGTGGATGATTGAACATTCTGTAAGCGCACAGAATGGGCATCCGCATTGACGCCAGTGAAGAGCAGTGCTTCAGGTAATTCAGCCTCGAGGATCTCAGCCATCTTGCAGAAGTTTTCCTGCCGTGCGGCAGT
>CAZMQE010000286.1:0-1776 GCA_964568115.1 uncultured Anaerolinea sp. | reverse complement strand
TTCATCTTGATGCCGATATTGCCCAGCATTTCAGCGATCAATTGTTGCGAAAGCTCAAGCGCCTCGCCGTATTCGCCGTAGGTGATGAATTCCATTTCCATTTTGTAGCCATCTTCAGCGGTGCCACAGCCCTGGCATTCACGAATGCCATCGCCGTCAGTGTCCTTCCAGCCAGCGGCTTCCAGCATTGCCTTTGCGCCTTCTGGGTCAAAAGTGGGGCGCGGGATATTCGTGCAGACATACGGCTCACGGAAGAACTCGGTCCACGCTGGCTTGGCATATCCAAAGAAGAATTCCTTCGAGATGGTATCCACATCAATTGCCATGCGGATGGCACGCCGCACATCCACATTTGACAGGATCGGATGGGGTGTCGCAACTGGATCAGTTGTCCCTTTTGCAGCGAGGTTGAAAAACAGACGGAACACCCAACGGTTTTCCGGACTCAAGCTAACTTGTACATTCGGTTTATCTTTCAGGTCATTGATCATGGCTTCGTTCGTCCACATATCGAGGTCGGCGTCGCCATTGATCAGCATCGTCTTGCGGACGGCTTCATCTGGCACGATCTGAACCGTGATCTTGGAGATCTCAGGTTTGCCCTTCTCGTAGAAATCGGGGTTGCGCACAAAGGTCATATGATCGCCGTTGACCCATTCTTCCAGTAAATAAGGTCCATCGCTAAGCGGCGTGCGGGCGCAGTCCCAGGCAGAGAAACCTTGTGTGGCATCACAATAATGGGCGGGCCAGATCACGATCAGTTCACCGCCGAATTGCGTAATATAACCGGGGAAGATCGCGTTGTAATGGACGATGACCGTATCGGCATCCACTTGTTCAACACTGTCAATGTAATCAATGCCAGGGATCCAGGTGCCATAGGCTGGGTCGATGATGGCGTTATACGTAAAGATCACATCATCGCTGGTAACTGGCGTACCATCAGACCATTTCACATCGGTCCGTAAATTCCAGGTCACATCCATGGTGCTGTTCTCTTCATCAATAACAACACCTCCGTTTTCAAGGGTCGGTAATTCTGCTGCCAACTCGGGGAACGGATTTCCATTGGCATCGATATCAGCAAGTCCCAGCATCACCAATTCCATCACGAGCGAATCGTAACCCGCATCTGTGATCGCCGGATTGAAGCTGGGTGGATCTTCAGGGATCACAACCACAATTCCCTCTTCAGCCGTTGTGGCTGGCGAACACGCAAACAGGCTAAAGACCAACAAGCCGGTTACAAGGATGGGGACAAACTTCTTTAATAGTGAGAACATGCTCACCTCCTTACGAAAATTTGCGAACTCGATCAGCATAACCGCTGTGAATGCCTATTATGGCATATTTTCAAAATTACGCCATATGATTTAGGAAACAATTATCGCGCATTCCTTTTCTGAAATGACAGCCTGAAAACTTTACAATCCAATCGGTGCATGATAAACTTTTGGTCGCTATCACTGGCGCACTCATCAGAGTGCGCCTTTTACTGCGAATAGGATAAACATGGATATTCTGCTTACTGGCTCTGTAGCCTACGATTACCTGATGACCTTCCCCGGTCATTTTCATGAACAAATTCTCCCTGAAAGATTGGCTTCAATCAGTCTTTCGTTTTTGGTTGAGTCAATGTCCAAACAGCGCGGCGGCATCGCGCCCAATATCGCTTACTCGATGGCGTTGTTGGGTGAGAAGCCGCGTGTCATGGCAACCGTGGGTGAAGATTTTTCGGATTATCGCAACTGGCTCGAATCCAAAGGCGTGGATACG
>CAZMQE010000285.1:2564-3640 GCA_964568115.1 uncultured Anaerolinea sp. | reverse complement strand
CCGACGCCTGAATCGCGGTGCTGAGGGTGGATGCCCATCATGTGCGAACAGTGCTTCGGGCGTGGACCATCCGGCGTGGAGTCAAGACCGGGGAAACCGAAGACAAATCCGATAAGCTGATTATCCACATAAGCACCAATGACGAGCCCGCCGTTGTGGATGGCGGCGATAAACATGTGCGCAGGGACGACATCCGTTTCACTGCCGGGCCAGACGGCGCGCTGCAGCTCTTCGACGGCGGTCATTTCTTCGGGGGAGTCAATGATCTTGATAACAGGAGCAGGCATAGAGGTAGTTGGCGAAGCGTGTTCTTCATCCGCTTATGGCTGGCGGGGTTTTGTAAAACGTTGTATGAAAGTTTTGTACCACGGCTCGCGCTCAAGGTAATTGAGGCGATAGGCGAAGCGCGCGGGCATGAGACCAAAAGTACGCGGCAGATTATCCACAGGACAGGTGCGGTTGACCGCGACATAGTCGATCCAGTAGGTGGAGGCAGAGAAATTGCGCGCGACCGAATCGAGCAGCACAACGAGCGCGCGCATATAAGGCGGCGGCAGGGATACGAGCGTACGGCGCGTGTGTGTGACGGTCATCAGTGTTTCCATGATCTGACGCAGGGTAAAGTATTCGCCGCCGCCGATCTCATAGGTTTGATTGAGCGTGTCGGGATTGCCCAACGTCCAGATCAAAGCAGTGACAAGGTCTTCAACCCATAATGGTTGAAGCAATGTTCTGCCATCACCGGGGATGGGCACGAAGCCGGGTGCATACCTAATGATCTGGGAGAGATCGGTGGTGAAACCATCTTCAGGACCGAAGACAATGGATGAACGGATGATCGTATAAGGCACGCCGCTTCTGCGGATGTGTTCTTCAGCGATACCTTTGGACTTGTGAACTGGGAATGCAGAGGCGCGGTCTGCACCGATGTGACTCAGGAAGACGAGGCGTTTGACATCGGCACTGGCAGCGACCTGCGCTAATGTGCGCGTGCCTTCAATATCGGTTTTGAGCAGACTGCCCTCACGTCCCTGTGCGGCGGCGCTGGCAAGGTGATAGATCTCGTCCACGCCGCG
>CAZMQE010000285.1:0-2464 GCA_964568115.1 uncultured Anaerolinea sp. | reverse complement strand
TGAGTGCGGTCATCGAGATGTAATTTTTTCAGGAGATTGCCGATGTGAGTCTTTACCGTACTTTCACCGATGACCAGCGCCTCCGCGATCTCCGCATTGGATTTGCCAGCCGCGATCAAACGCAGCACATCGAACTCACGCTCAGAAAGTTCCGTGAAGGGGTTGACTTCATCTTTGCGAATGCCCTGCAATTCCTGAATGATGCGCGAGGCAACCCGCGAATCCAGAACCGCTTCACCCTGCGCGGCTTTGCGGATGGCAGCGGCAAGTTCATCGGGTTCCACATCTTTCAAGAGATAAGAGATCGCGCCCGCGCGCACAGCCGGGAAGATATATTCATCCTGATGATGTGAAGTGACCACGATCACTTGTGTTTTTGGATGTGCTTTACGGATCTCGCGGGTGGCAGCGATGCCATCGAGTTCGCCCGGCATTTCAAGGTCCATCAACACGACATCGGGACGCGTCTCTGCCACGCCGGTCATTGCTTCAGCGCCCGAAGCCGCCTCGCCGCTGACAGTGATATCTGCCAGCGTTTGCAGATAGGCACGCACACCCTGACGCACAATTTTATGATCATCTACGAGGAAAACTTTGATCGGCATTTTCAACCTTCCAAGGTGAATGTCACCTGTTTGTTACTTCTGCAATAACTTTCGTCCCAACTGAAAGTGTGGATTCGATCGTCAGCGTGCCGCCAATTTCAGCGAGACGTTGCCGCATACCTGCCAACCCCAGTGAGTTGTTGGAGACAGCATTCGGCTCGAAGCCGCGTCCGTTGTCAGCAATGGATAAGGTCACTTGTTCAGGAGTCAGGTTGAGGCTGAGTTTGACCGAGTCCGCTTCGGCATGGCGGGCAACATTGGAGAGCGATTCCTGTGCGATGCGATACAGCACCTGTTCCACATCCAATGGTAGCGGACGTTCACTATTGATGGTAGTTTCAACTTTAATACCGGTGTGCTCCTGCCAGCGCGCGGTGTATTCCGTGAGCGCCTGGGCAAGACCTTTGCCTTGCAGGGCGGCGGGTCGCAATTCATCGATGATGAGTTTGAGTTCCTGCTGGGTTTCACGATTGAGTTGCAGTGCGGATTCAATATGTTCGGCAGCGGTTTGGGGATTGGCTGCCAGTAAATTTTTTGCGGCGGTCAGTTGCATGCGCGCGGCATAGGTCTGTTGTTTGACGGTATCGTGCAGGTCGCGGGCGAGGCGGTTGCGCTCTTCCACGCGGGCGAGTTCATCACGGGTGTTCAGCAGCGTTTCGAGCTGCTCCGCCATGCTATTCAGGTTGCGAGCCAGTTCGCCGATCTCATCGCCAGATTTGTCACGCGGGCTGACGGTGAAATCACCCTTGCTCCAGGCTTGTGATGCCGTGGAGAGTTTGACGAGACGTTTGCGCAATCCGCGTGAGGCGAGCCAGCCAAAGATCGCGCCAACCGGCAGGGCAACCGCGAACATAATGAGGGTGGTGACGATGAAGAAGGTTTTATAGATTTCAAAATTGGCGGGCACATTGGAAACAAAGGGTTTGGCTTGATAGACGACGATCGCCACCACAGGTTCTGTATCGCTTTTGCGCAGAGGAAAGGCAGCCAGGTAGGTGCCATCGGGGCGCAGGTAGCTTTGACCAACGTAGTCTTTGTCACCATTGAGAACGGCAGGCACTATCGTTGATATTTCGTAGCCCCTCGGTGCATATGTTTCATAGGGCTTGCCAATGATCTTAGAATCCTTGAGCGGAGCGGCAGCAATGATATTCAAGTCGGGATCGAGCACGAAGATGGGGGCGCCTGTGATAAGAGTGCCGGCATGCGACATTGTCTCACGCACAGTATATGATGTAAAGTCTGAACCTATGAACCCCTCTGTTCGTACGCGCTCCAGCCAGGCTTGCAAGGCTTTGGGATCATCCAACAAATAGGGAATGTTGTCCTGAAAACCTGTTTTCGTCCAGAAGTAACTGCTGTTAATATTGTCGGCGCTTGTGTTTTCAACATAGCTGGCGATGCCCACCAACAGCGCGGCAAGCACAATGACCGTGCCAGCGGTGACGAAGGCGTATGACAGGGTCAGCTTCCATTGCAGGCGGCGAAAGAATGTGAAGATGGATTTCATAATGGATATCCTGAGATGATTATACAAGCTACTCTGGCAGATGAACGAGCCCATCAGTATCCACGCTGGCAATAAGCATGGGCGCAATGCTGATGGATGCAAATAACAGGGTAATGATGATAGTGAAAATGGTCATAGCGATCTCCTATTGTGCCGGATGATTTTTCCGGTATTGATGCCCCAAAGTATAGGAGACTCGTCTGTTTTACGGCTCAGCCGCAGGGATGAGTTTGGGTCAGCCTGGATGATGAATTAATTTGCTGGATATTTTCCCTTATTCATGTTCGCGCCGTGCGACGACTCGCACCGCATCTGGGATGGGTGTATCAGAAACCAAAATGAGATATCC
>CAZMQE010000284.1:0-3655 GCA_964568115.1 uncultured Anaerolinea sp. | reverse complement strand
TCGAACAAGATACGACCATGATGGATCACGATGACGCGTTTGCATAGAGCTTCTACATCTGCCATGTAGTGACTGGTGAGCAAAACCGTCGCGTTATAGCGGCGGTTATATTCCGCAACAAAAGTACGGATGCGACGCTGCATGGTCACATCCAAGCCGATGGTCGGCTCATCGAGGAACAAAACTTTGGGGCGATGTAACAGCGCGGCGACAAACTCCATTTTCATACGTTCGCCGAGGGATAAGTTACGAACCGGCTTGTTGACCAGATCCTTCAATTCAAGCAATTCGATAAACTCATCGCGCGTCTTTTTGAATTGATCCACGGGAATGCCGTAGATGGCGCGCTGCAAATCAAACGAATCGAGGGCAGGCAAGTCCCAGGTCAGTTGGTTACGGTTGCCCATCACAAGTGTGATTTGGCGCAGATATGCGTGCGAACGCAAGCGTGGCTCATATCCCATCACGCTGACTTCGCCCGAGGTTGGGTGCAGGAGTCCGCTCATCATTTTGAGCGAAGTAGTCTTGCCTGCGCCGTTCGGACCGAGAAAACCAACCACCTCGCCGGGCTCGATGCTAAAGGAAATCCCATCCACGGCTTTGACGGTGCGGTACTTCCGCTTGAACAAACTGGTGACAGCGGCTTTCAGCCCGCCTTCACGTTCAGGGACCTGATAATGCTTGGCTAATTTCGAAATGGTGATTACAGCAGACACAGTATTCTCCTAAAGTTGGTTTTACGAACACAACGACTTTCCGCCTAGGTGTTAAACATAAAACCGCAGGGCGGAGGCGCGCCTGCGGCTATTTGAATCGAGAAAACAAAGTTAACGGATCGATACAAACGGAGGCACGCGCAGTATTTGGGCTACATTTTCTGAGATTTTCATGCAAGCGGACCTCCTTTCAACAGAATTTTGCAGAGTGTATCACAGCCAATGGCGAGTTGCAAGCGGTTTTTCTGGTATAATCCCGGCTCGTGACTGGTCCTGCCAGATGGTTAACAGCTATCGGCATGGAGACCTGCAGAGTGCGGTGCAATTCCGCCAATATCTCAAAGAAAGGAAGCAAACGTCATGCCTTTACAGAAGGAAACGAAGACCAAACTGATCACTGATTTCCACCGTCATGATACCGACACTGGCTCACCCGAAGTCCAGGTCGCAATTCTGACCGGTCGTATCAGCCAGTTGACCGAGCACCTGCGTGCCAACAAACAAGATCAGTCTTGCCGACGCGGACTCCTCAAGATGGTCGGGCAACGCCGCCGCTTGTTGACCTACTTACGTCAACATGATTACAAGCGTTATCTGGCTATCACCGAGAGTTTGAACCTGCGCCACAAGTAGTAAAGTTAGACCCTAAAGGTCATCGGGATCTTTAGGGTCTTATTTAATCCGCAGTCAGGAATTGAACAGCGCGAACAACAACGCCGGTTGTTCCCACTTTTCAGTCCCTGACCAATGGCGGAAAATTCGTGGGGCAGGATGATATCCTGCCAACCAGCGGGATACCATCCCGCTCCACACAACAGGAGACAATTTAATATGAAACCCGAATCCAAGAAATACTCAGCGACCGTTGGGAATCAAACCCTCACGTTCGAGACCGGCAAATTGGCTGGTCAGGCTGGCGGCGCAGTGACTTTTGGTACCGCCGAATCAATCGTCTTTGCGGCGGCTACCATGGGTGGCGTGCGCGATGGCATTGATTTCTTCCCACTGCAAGTGGAATATGAGGAACGCATGTATGCCGGTGGCAAGATCCCCGGTTCGTTCTTCCGTCGTGAAGGTCGCCCCGGCACCGAAGCTATTCTCGTATCACGCCTTACCGATCGCCCGTTGCGCCCGCTCTTTCAAGACGGCATGCGCAACGAAGTGCAAGTGATCATGTTCTCACTTTCAGCCGATGGCATCAACCCGCTGGATGTGCTCGCCATCAACGCCGCCTCCGCTGCGGTGATGATCTCAGATATTCCCTGGGGCGGTCCCGTCGGCGCTGTGCGCGTGGGTCGCGTCAACGGCGAATTCATCATCAACCCAACTTACGCTGAGATCGAAGTGTCTGATCTTGACCTGCGCATCGCTGGCACCAAAGATGCGATCCTCATGGTCGAATGCGGCGCGAATGAAATCCCCGAAGATGTGATGGTGGCTGCGCTCGAACTCGGTCACAAATCCATGCAGCCGTTGATCGAACTGCAACTCAAGATGCGCGAAGAAGTTGGCAAACCGAAACGCGAAGTGAAATTCGCAGTTCCCGATGCCGAGATCCGCAAGAAGGTGTTCGATAAAGTCAGCGGACCGATGAACGAACTGCTCGAAAAACCGTTGAGCAAAAATGAATTTTATAGCGGGATGACGACTCTTAAGGACGCCGTGGTCGCCGAACTCTGCACTGTGCCGGAAGGTGGCAACGCGGCAGACTACCCGTCGCTGGCTTCCGTCCGAGAATCTTTTGACCAGGCTGAAATGGACATCGTGCGCGAAAGAATCTTGAGCATGGGCAAACGTCCCGATGGACGAACGCCGACCGACATCCGCCCCATTTGGTGCGAAGTTGGTTTATCCCCACGTGCGCATGGTTCTGGCTTGTTCACCCGTGGTGAGACTCAGATCTTATCCTTTGCGACTCTTGCCTCTTTGGGCGAAGCGCAGGAACTCGATAACCTCAGCCCCATCAAAGACAAGCGCTACCTGCATCACTACAACTTCCCGCCCTACTCTACCGGCGAAGCAAAGCCGCTTCGTGGCCAGAGCAGACGCGAGGTCGGGCATGGAGCGTTGGCGGAACGTGCGCTCGAACCCGTGATCCCTGCGGCAGAGTCGTTCCCATATACCATCCGCGTGGTGTCTGAAGCGTTGTCATCCAATGGCTCGACTTCGATGGGCTCCGTCTGCGGATCAACACTCGCGTTGATGGATGCCGGCGTGCCGATCAAGGCACCCGTCTCCGGCGTGGCAATGGGACTCATCACCGACTCCACCGGTCGCTATCAAATTCTGACCGATATTCAAGGCACTGAAGATCATCTCGGTGACATGGACTTCAAGGTCGCTGGCACCGCGGCAGGCATCACTGCTTTGCAGATGGATATCAAGATCAGCGGCTTGAGCACCCAAATGATGAAGGAAGCGTTGGAACAGGCGCATACCGCGCGCATGTCCATCATGGATAAGATGCTGGCGGTTCTGCCTGAATCACGTGCAGACCTGAAAGAGCATGCACCGCGCATTATCACCGTGAAAATTCCGGTGGATAAGATCGGTGCGTTGATCGGACCGGGCGGCAAGAATATCCGCGCGTTGCAAGAAGAGACCGGCGTCAAGATCGACATCGAAGAAGATGGCACCGTGTATATCGCTTCGACCGATAGCGTGGGTGCGAAGATCGCCCAGGAACGTATTGCAGGACTCGGCGAGAACGCTGTGATCGGAAATATCTACACCGGCAAAGTCGTGCGCATCGCGGACTTCGGCGCCTTCGTGGAAATTCTGCCCGGCATGGACGGACTCGTTCACATCTCACAACTGGCTTCTGAACGCGTGAACAAAGTGGAAGATGTGGTGGGCATGGGCGATGAGATCACCGTGATGGTGACCGACATTGACGCACAAGGCAAGATCCGCCTTTCACGTCAAGCCGTGCTCGAAGG
>CAZMQE010000283.1:0-3671 GCA_964568115.1 uncultured Anaerolinea sp. | reverse complement strand
GAGCAAAAGAAACGCGAAGCCGCAGATAAAGAACGGTTGGTCGTCTCGGCGCAACGCGAAGAAGCTTCGCAGGCTGTAACCACCGTTCAGGCGACTGAAACCGCCCAACGTGAAGCCAAGATCAAAGTTATTGAAGCGGAGCGTGAAGCGCAGAAGTCAATGATCGAGCAGAAAAACAAGATCGAGCTGGATGCTTTACGCAAACAACGTGAGGCCGAAGCTCAGGCAAAAGCACTGAAAGAAACAGCTAACGCTGAAGCAGAAGCCTCTTTGAAACAGGCTGAAACCACTCGTGTGCAAGCCCAGGCAGAAGTGGAAGCTGCCAAGCTCCGCGCTGAAGCCGCCAAAGCTGCTGCGTCAGCGACCGGTCTGGCTGAAGCCGATATCTTGAAAGCCAAAGCCGATGCTGCCATGCGCGAGGCGGAAGCCGTCCGTGCCAAAGGTTTGGCAGAAGCTGAAGCCGAAAAAGCGAAAGCCGAAGCCCTGGCGGCCTATGATGGCGTAGCACAACGTGTTGAGTTAATGAAGCTGCAGTTAGATGCCCAAATCCAGATCGAAATTGCCAGAGCGCAATCGTTGGGCTCAGCTCTTGCCTCAATGAATATCAAGATGATCGGCGACCCGAACGCGGCTGCCTCCTTGCTAAGATTGGTCACCATGGCTGATGGTATTGGTGAAGTTCTTAAAGCCACGCCGGAACCGGTCAAGGAAGTTGGCAAGCAGTTGATCGAAAAAGCTACAGGTAAACCGTTGCCAGTCGCCGATTTGGAGAGCAAGGAAGCAGACGATCACAAGACTGACATCGCTGAACTGATTCCGCAACTCATCGCGATGATCGAACATAAACTGGACCTGGAAACCATCAAAGATCAAAACGTACGAGAGGTGCTGGCGTTGTTGCACGAAAAAGCCACCAAGAAGGAAAAGGCTGTAATCGAAAAAGCGCAGCAACTGTTGGAGACTCTACCGGTGATCAACGACCTGCCCTTTGAAGAGCTTTATCTGCGCCTGACCGTTAAATAACATATTCTTTAATCCTGTCCGGCTTGCTTTTGATAGCAAGCTGGGCAGGGGAGAAACGTGATGAAGTTGTCCCGGCGTATCCAGCTCTACCTAAAATCTGCCATGAACGATCTGTTTGGCGAAGACCAATTAACAGAAGTACGTCAGATCGTGAATGGCGAAAACACTGCTGAGCATCTGACCAGCCTGCTGGACGAAGCCCAACGTCAATTGGATTCATTGCGTCTGGAATTGAATCAGGCAGTGAGCCATGAGAAGCGTATCCAAGTGGCATGGCAGCAAGCCGCAGCTCAAATCCAGGTTATGGATAAAGCCGTGGACGCAGCCATCCAGGCTGGCGACGATGGGCGCGCACACGCATATCTCACACAGCTTAACGCTGCGCGCCAGCATGAAAGCGAATTGGAAGAACTGGCTAAAGCCAGTGAAAAACACTGCGCTGATTTACGGGCTGCAGTCAGCCTCCAGCAGGAACAATTGGATACTTTAAAAAGGCGGGCATTGGCGCTAACGAATCGTGAACGTAGTGTGGCGGCTTTATCCGAGTTGTTCGGTGATCAACAAAGCCTGGCGCGCCAAACAGAGAAGTTGCACAACGAACTTGCGGTTTGGGAAGAGCAAATCGCCCGCCGCGAAGATCTACTCTCAGCCCGTCGCGAATGGAATAAATAATATGGCACTAACACCCGTTCAAGAAAAAGCGCTTTCTGAACTTGTATCTAAAATACAGCAAACGCAATCCACGCCTGTGGTGGAACCCGATATGCTGCAAACTTTGCTTGGCCTCTCCCTGCCCGATCTGCGTGAGAAGATCTTTTCACTGCTTGGTCAGAAGGATGAATATGAAAAACGCTTCCTGAATTGGGTCAATGCCAACCCATTGGAAGCCAACGCTGAGTTTTTGGGGCTGGCTGCCTGGGCTTTCTATCAGGCTGAAAAAGGTGTCAATCCCAAAATCGAGACCTACATTGATTCGTTTTACTACATCTCAACCTGTGCTTCGGTCGGTTACGCCGATATCTTTGCTGTGACGCAGACAGGTCGTACCATCGCAGCGATTGTCATGATGGTGGGACCTGCGCTAGCCGGCCGAGCTTTGAATTACCCGGATTCACGTTGAATTGACATGAAAGGAGAAAATAATGTCTACCCTGTTCGATAAAGTTTCCACCCTGATCTCGGCCAACCTGCATGCGCTGGTTGACCAGGCGCTCAAAGCCAATAGCCTGGCAGTGATCGATCAATATATCCGCCAGGTGGAGGATAACCTCGCAAACCTGGCAGAGGCTGCCGCAACAGTGGGCGCTGAGATCAAAGCCATCCGCCGCAAACTGGATGAGCACGAAAAGAAATCCAAAGATCTGGATCGAGCGATCGATGCCTTCCTGACTGAAAACAACGAAACGGCGGCAACTTCAACCCAGAGCCAGCTCAATAGTATCCTGCAGTTGATCGAGACGTATAAACGTCAGATCGTTACCCAGGAAGTGGAATATCAGAAACTGTTGGATGCGCGTGTCAAACTGGAAGGGCGTTTAGCGACGATGCGCCAGCAACGCACGGAGCTTCAATCGCTACTGGAGTTGGCAAAGAGCAAAGAGATCGTTGTCAAAACCATCAAGAGCTTGGACGACCTGACCGGCTCTGGCGACACCGATATCAGCCGCATCGCCCAAAGCATCTACGCCCGCTTGGATAAAGCGACCGCGTCTGCTGAAATCCGTGCTGCGAGTCTGGAAGAACAAATTGACCAGGTTCTAGGCCGTGAACTGATTAGCCAACAACTGGCAGAACGCAAGAAACGGCTTTCTGAAAAACCTGCCTAACTTTGTCTGTAACAACAACACTTCCAGCAAATAGCTGGAAGTGTTGTTGGGCGTGAACGAAATTTCAGGGGGCATCAAATAGGGCAGAGAAAAGCCATCGTAGTGTGATAACCCATTGAAACATTATTCTGGTTGTGTTGGCACATCCAGCGTTTTCAAATTCACCATCTCCGGGAAGACGCGCATGATCGCCAGCACAACTAAAATTGTACCAATACCGCCGCTAACTACTGCAAAGAGCGGACCAAACAAACCTGCGACCGTTCCCGATTCAAAACTACCCATTTCGTTCGATACACCGATGAAAATGTTGTTGACCGCTGAGGTGCGCCCGCGCATTTCGTCCGGGACCTGGGTCAACATCAGGGTGCTGCGAATCACAACGCTGATGTTATCGAGTCCGCCGAGGGTGGCGAGCATCAAGACCGAGAGCAGGAAGTTTTTCGAAAGCCCGAAGACAATTGTGGCTATTCCAAAACCGGTCACGGCCCACAGCAAGGTCTTGCCTGCGTTCTTCATCGGCGGCAGATGTGCCAACATGAACGCCATGATCAATGCACCAATGGATGGCGCGGCGCGCATAACGCCCAGTCCCTGCGCGCCAACTTTCAAGATGTCGGTGGCATAGATCGGCAGCAATGCCACTGCGCCGCCGAACAATACTGCGAACATATCAAGTGTGATGGCAGCCAGCACCACCCTCGTATCACGCATGAAGCGCAGACCTTCCTTAACTGAGTCCAGGGTGGCAGATTTTTCTGCCAAAGCCAAATCCCGACCTTTGATATACCGGATCAGGAAACAGAACGTGATCGCCGCTGC
>CAZMQE010000282.1:0-3686 GCA_964568115.1 uncultured Anaerolinea sp. | reverse complement strand
CATACGTTCCTCATGATGAATAAACCTGTAACGATTCAATTCTGGCTTGACCCCGGCTCAAGCGGCTGGTACGAGCGCCTCTCTCAGCCATTGACGCATCCGTATGTATTAAGCCGAAGTTGGGGAGCAGATCGACAGTGGACGGATGCGGACGATGTCCAATATAGCAAAGAAGCGATGGCGCGCCTGATATCGGGCCTTTTGAGAAGATGTCGCGAACGTGTTTGTTTGGGCATCGCTGAACTCGGTGAAAGCGGATACGAACAACGCGGTGAATTGCTGCGTGCGTTTCAAAAAGTGTTGTAATCAAAGTAGAGCTTTGATGATTTATAAGAAACGCCCTATTCTGTTACTGAGTATTTTGTTGTTCGGGCTTTCGCTTGTCATTCGATTTCAAATTCATGGGTTCCCCAATGCCGACATGATACTTCTGAAACGATGGTACGAGCATCTCTATATAAATGGGTGGGCAGGCTTGGCAGATGAAAATTTTTCAAATTATCCACCCGCATATCTTTATTTGCTCTGGCTCTCGACCCTCCTGCCGAATTGGGTGGCGGCTGCTGCTGCGATCAAACTCATCCCAACGCTTTTTGACATTCTGTCAGCTTTTGTTATTTTTCGCCTCGCACGCTTACGCTATGACTATGACACTTCTTTTTTCTACGCGGCTGGTTTCTTCATACTACCCACAATCATGTTCAACAGCACGGGTTGGGGGCAGATAGATAGTTTATACACATCCTTTCTTTTGGTTTGTGTTTATCTTTTATTAAAAGATAAACACTTTTGGGCAATGGCGGCATTTGGGATGGCTTTCTCGTTTAAAGCTCAAGCTATCTTTCTTTTACCTTTTCTTGGCATCCTGTTTCTGAAAGGCAGAATTCGCTGGTATCACTTTTTTTTACCCCCTGCCATTTATCTGTTGCTGGGCATCCCCGCTGCATGGATCGGTAGAAGTTGGACGAGTATCATATCCATTTATTTTGGTCAGTTGGGGCAATTCCATAGGCTTTCGCTGAACGCACCCAATTTGTATGTTTTCATGCCGGAAGCATCGTATGATTGGGGCATGTGGATCGGAATGGGTGTTTTTTTGATTGCCATGACAGTGTGGGGCTGGTTAAATTGGCGTGCAAAGCCATCTTTATCTTATCGGCAGATTGTACTGATGGCATTGGCGGCATTGACACTTGTGCTCTTCGTGCTTCCCAAAATGCATGATCGCTATTATTACCCTGTGGATGTGTTTTCATTCGCGGTTGTCATCTTTGCGCCTGAGATGTGGTTTGTGCCCTTGTTTTACCAAATCATCTCTGGTCTTTCGTATTTAGTATTTCTTGTAGGAGCACCGATCACGAATGTCATGATCGCGGCATTGATGAATACAGGTATAACCATGTACATATTAAGGATGCAATTTTTGTCATTCGAAAATGAATAAAAGCTGGCATGAGTCACCCAGGGTACAAGCATTTGATTGTTCCCTTTAAATAACATCCTGGCGTTGAAATACTTTGTTGATTAACTGGATACTGTGCTTTTAGAAAAGGTTAGTGTATGAACACAAAAACAATACTTGGTGTTATTTCTTTGGCTTTGTTGGCGTGTATAGCAATGCCTACTGTTGAGCCTCCGGCTGCTCCAACCGCGACCGCAACGAGCGCTGCTCTTGATCCAACTATCACACCTACGCAATCACCGGGCGGACCGACAATCGCCAACTGCCCGATGTTCCCCGCGAATAATTATTGGAACGCCCGCGTGGACTCGCTTCCGACTCATCCGCAATCTGCTGCGTGGATCGAGAGCATTGGTGCCGCTGAATCCTTTCACATGGACTTCGGCTCGGGTGAATGGGACGGAGGTCCAATTGGCATCCCATATAACATCGTGGCCGGATCAGCCGTCCCGAAGTTTGAACCGGAGTTTTATTATCCCGATGAATCCGATGCGGGACCGTATCCGATTCCCGATGATCCAAATATTGAATTCGGTAGTGATCATCATATTATTGTGGTTGATACAGAGACTTGCACCTTATATGAAATCTTTGATGCCAGCTTTGCTGACGGACAATGGTTCGGTGGCGGTGGTGCGATCTTTGATCTACATTCAAATGCCCTGCGCCCCGATACATGGACCTCGGCTGATGCGGCGGGTTTGCCGATCTTGCCGGGTTTGGTGCGTTATGATGAAATTCTCGCAGGAGAAATTAATCACGCTTTGCGGTTTACTGTCGAAGACACAGCAGGCTATATCTGGCCCGCACGCCACTTAACTGCGGACGCGCAAGATGGGATCCCGCCGATGGGTGCGCGTTTTCGTTTGAAAGCCGATTATGATATTTCAAGTTTTCCGCAAGAGATGCAGGTCATTTTGCAGGCGATGAAGACCTACGGAATTATTTTGGCGGACAATGGCTCGAACTGGTACGTCAGCGGCGCGCCTGACGAGCGTTGGGATAATGATATGCTGCATCTGCTCGATGTGTTGATCGGGGATGATTTCGAAGCTGTGGATACTTCAGTACTTATGGTGGATATAAATTCAGGGGAGACAAAATAAGTTTTTGGAACATTGGGAAAGAGCCATGCGTTATAGACAATAATTGAAAGGATGGTTATGAAAAAGATATTGGTATGCCTCTTGATTATTGTCTTTTTGATATCGGGTTGTTCGTTCAATGTGGAAGTGCTGACTCCCGCTCCAGCGCAGGTGGATGCTGCGCCCTCTGCCAACAGTATCGCATCACCGATCGCGACAATTTCTGCTACCGCTGAATTACCGCCCGTGGGCTTTACACCGGTTTCCTCCGAGCCTGTGTTTTTCAACGCTTCTGCCTCGCTGGAGCAGAGCGGTACGCCAGCTCGAATTGCATTCCCAACGGGGACAAAGCGGGTGTTCGCAATTTGGCACTATCAAAATATGCGCGCAGGTTTGACGATCAAACGTGAATGGTATTTGAACGGCGAACCCTGGTTATTGCGTGAGGAACCCTGGGATTTTGAAAAATATGGTGCCGCTGGGGTTATGTCGGATATCTCGATCTATGATCTTGACGCAGGTCTGCCAGAAGGGCTGTATCAATTAAAGGTTTACATCAACAATGTTGCACAACCGATTGGAGTCAATACGCCCGGCGGACCGGAGACGTTTATGATATTTGAGATTCTCCGGGAGGAATTTACGGACGTGCCAGCTCCCAATTCTCAATGGAGTGCGGGCGTATCGTTTGGTAATCGGCTTGTCATCCGCAATGCAGCTGGCGTACCTACGGAGATATTTGCCGGACGAGAGATCCCATACGTTGCCTGGCTTCCCGATAGTCAGCATGTTTTGTTCGTGGACCGTGACCGTTCGGGACAGGTTTCCAATCTTTTGGTGGGTGTTCGTGATGAGCTTTGGATTGCCGATGTTCTCAGCCGGGAAGTAACATCTTTGTATCAAAGCGATACCACCCTTGGGTCAACGGGCGGGTTGTATCCTTCGCCAAATGGAAAGTACGTTGCGGGTATTTCAGGATCAGGGTTTGGGGATGCCTGTTTCCTGGATTCGCAAGTGATATTTTTTGAGATGGCTGGCAATTATAAAAGTGTGAAAGTCATCAAGCAGGAACAGTTCTCAGGTGTGCCCAGAGGCGCGGATAAGGTTGTTTATCCCGTTGCAGTGGGGACGTGGGAAAG
>CAZMQE010000281.1:0-3690 GCA_964568115.1 uncultured Anaerolinea sp. | reverse complement strand
CCGCTCGAATTCAAAACCGTCGTTGTCATGGCAGATATTCAGGGCATGGATTACACCGAAGTCGCCGCCGCCGTCCGCGTGCCGTTGGGTACCATCAAAAGCCGCCTCGCGCGTGCCCGTTTGCGCCTGCGTGAATGTTTGCAGGGCTTTGCGGAACTTTTACCCGCCTCGTATCGTCTTGATGATGGAATAAAAGCATCATGAAACCACGCGATCTCGAACTTCTCTCCGCTTATTTAGATGGACAATTGAGTCCATCCGAATCAACGCGACTGGAAACCCGCCTCAAGACCGACCCCGAGCTTGCTTCAGTCTTAACAGATTTGCGTGCCGCTCGAACCTTGCTTCGCAAACTGCCCGCACGCAAAGCCCCTCGTAACTTCACTCTCACCCGCAAAATGGTGGGACAAAACCCGCCATTGCCGCGCGCTTATCCCTGGTTTCGCCTTACAACCGCACTTGCCACCCTGTTGTTCGTTTTCAGTTTTGGTCTGAATACAGTTAGTCGGCAAATGGCTTCTCAGGTTCCTTTTGGCATGGGCGGCGGAGGGAACCCCGAAGAGAGCACAGAATTATTCTCTGTTCAAGAGGCGCCTGCCGCTGCGCCGGTTGCTGCCACTGAAGCTCCAGCCGCAACAGAAGCGCCGCTCCTTGAAACGGCTCCGTTGGCAACAGAAATGCCTACAGAAGCTGCAGATGCTGCGCGGATCGTGGATACCCCTGTTGCCAAGAATGCCGGGGAAACGGAAAATGCTGTTGGACAACCGGATCAATTCCAAGTCCAGAATGAAGCGCCGAGTCCCGCACCGTTGGTTCCGGCTATATGGCAAACGACCTTGGCGATCATCGCCGCTGTAGGCGCACTATTCATGGTGTTGGTGCGGCAACTATCAGCCCGTCGTTGGAAGTGATTTTCTGGAGTCGGACAGCTTGCTGTCCGACTTTTTTATAAGATGGCAACCACTGAATTTAATTTTTGTCCGCGTTGTGCTACGCCGGTTACGCATGAACATCGTTTTGGTGCCATGCGTGAGATTTGTCCGAAGTGTGGATGGATCCATTTCGTTGACCCGAAAGTGGCGGCGGGCGTGTTGGTGATAGCAGATGAGCGGGTGTTGCTGGTGCGGCGCGTGAACGAACCGTATCGCGGCTTATGGACTTTGCCCGCAGGTTTTGTCAATGGGGGTGAGGATCCGGCTGAGGCAGCTGCCAGAGAATGTTTGGAAGAGACAGGTTTGAGTGTAAAAGTGACGCGTGTATTTGATATTGTTGCGGGCCGCGAACATCCACGTGGCGCAGACTTTGTCATCGTCTATCAAGCCGAGGTCATCGGCGGGGAAATGCAAGCAAATGATGACGCGGACGCCGTTGAGTGGTTCGATAAGCAGCATTTGCCGCCGCTCGCTTTTCGTGCAACTAGAAAAGTCCTTGGGGTCGAATGAAGTGAATGTGTTCTGCAATTTGCTGATACTCAAATGGGTGTCAGCATTTTTTATTGCGGGTGTAAAATAACAACAGCCGTTCGAATAATTATTTAGAGGAGAAAAACATGGGTGAGAAAAAATGGTTGGACCCTCAACGCATGGAGGTGTTGATCGCAATCTTGATCGCACTGGTTTCACTGACCACGGCTCTAGCTGCCTGGCGGACGAATGTGGTCGGCTCCAGTGCTGCCGATGCCAACCGGCAGGGCATGATCGATGCGCTGAAAAAAGGCGCAGGTCAAAATGAAGATTGGCGACGGGCTTATGAAGAAGCCGGCTATGGGCGTGACTTCGTGATCAGTAGAGCGGCTGCGGATGCGATGGAAGTGAGCGGGGATAAAAGCCTTGAAGCCACTGCGGTTAACTTACGTCAGTATTTCCTGCCGAATATGCAATTGCTTTCAGAACCCCTGGGCACCCAGGAAAAATATCTCAAGCCAGATGGCACCTTCGATATCGAAAAGCGTTTTGCTGACCTTGAAGCTGATACACCTGATCTGGCTGCGCTTGATCCCACCGCCTCTTTCAAACTGTCAGAGCAATATTCCTCCGAACAACGCTGGCTGACCGTGGGCACGGTCTTATTGGTGCTCAGCTTGTTCTGGTTTGGCATGGCGGAATTGACCAAAGAACGCGCGCGTCTTATCAATCTGGTCATCGGGGCGGGCGTTTTTCTTTTTGGGGTGATCTTCTTTCTCATCGTTGAGCTTGTTGCAGTTGCAGCACGCGGAGGTGTGCTATGAACGAAGCCGCCCCGAATACCGACCGTTGGAAGGGTTTTGTGCTGGTGCTTACGTTGATCAATACCGTATTTGCCGCTTTGCTTTCGGGCTTGCAGGTGGATGTGGGCATTCGTGCCAATAATGCCAACCGCGATTCTCAATACTATGCCCTGCTTGTCTCCGATGAGTTGGTTCGCCAGGGCTATCAAAGCGCGTATGATTTTCAAACCCTCACTTCTGCGATGAGGTCAACTCAGGAGTCGTTGGTGCTGGAGTTCACCGCTTTGAGCCTTGAACAGAACGGCGATAAAACCGGAGCTGAAAACTTGCATCTCCAATCTGTGATCTCACAGGCGCGCGCAACGACCGCTGAAAAATTTTCCATCATGTATACCGATCCGCGTTACGCGCCTGATCAGCCGGATGGCACGCCGAATGCACAAGCGTATGTTGACGACCAGGCGAAAATTGCGAACGAGCTCGTCGCCAAACAAAATGCCGCTGCAGATGAATATCAAAAATGGAACAAAAAATCTGATGCCTATGTGGCGGTCCTCACGTTGCTGGCGATCGTGTTCTTTCTACTGGGTGTGGCGCAATCCACACAACGCATGCGCCCGTTCTTTGCGTTCTCGGCTTTGTTCTTCATGTTGATCGCAGGTGCGTGGAGTTTCCTGATTTTCATTGGGTGACAATATGACAACGCTTGATCTTCGTCCTTCGCCGATCGCGGGCACATGGTATGAGGGGCACCCAAAATCGTTGGCTCGCAGTGTTGATGAATATTTGAATAATGCAAAACTACCTACGTTGAATGGGGAAGTGGTTGGCGTGATCGCGCCGCATGCGGGACACATCTATTCGGGTCCGGTGGCTGGATATGCATTCGCAGCGCTTCGCGGACTTAGCCCAAAATTGGTCGCTGTCATTTCGCCTTTTCATAATCTCGCGCGTTATCCACTCATCACGACTGCACACGACGCCTACTCCACACCGTTGGGTAGTATCGAAGTGGATAAATCTGCACTTGCTGAATTATCTTCACAACTCGACATTCCCATTACACCTGTTTTTGCTGACAAGGAACATTCACTGGAGATCGAACTGCCTTTCTTGCAACGTGCCTTGACCGGCGACTTCAAACTTCTGCCCATCATGGTCCGCGCACAGGAAGTGGATGTGGCGCAGAAACTGGGACATGCACTGGCGCAAGTTCTCAAAGATAAAAACGCGGTGTTGGTTGCCTCCACCGACCTTTCTCATTTTTACGATCAGGCGACTGCGAATATGCTGGATGCGGAAATGCTTAGGCGGATCGGCGCATTCGATCCCGAAGCCATTTTTGAAGCGGAGCAGACCGGCAAAGCCTTTGCCTGCGGACATGCCGCAGTTGCTGCGGTGTTGTGGGCGGCGCGGGAACTCGGCGCGAACAAGGTGCAGGTCTTGCGGCATGCCACCTCGGGTGATGTGACCGGCGATTATTC
>CAZMQE010000280.1:1980-3694 GCA_964568115.1 uncultured Anaerolinea sp. | reverse complement strand
TGACCTTTTCATAAAGCACTTCGATATTTTCTGTGATTGGATTTTTGTTCAGCGCGTGGATACTTGCCAATAAATCTGCTGGCTTGTCTTGCGCATTTTCCAAAACTCGCAGGAACCACTTGTGATACGGATAGAGCAATTCATTGTGCGCAAGGATGAGCCGTCCGCTGAACAAAATGAATTTACTGACCGAGGTCCCCAGTAAATATTGATTGCCTTTTTGCAGCGCTTCACCGCAATACCAATGCCAGGCTTCGAATTGAGCATAGAAGCGTTGGATGCGTTCCGCTTGTTTTTCTTTTGGATAGGTTGCGGCTTTACGAATATCAGCTTCGAAACCAGCGAGCTTGCTAAAAAGAATCTGGCTGCCTGCAAAGGCAAAGCGCGCGGGCTCGCTGCCTTTCGCGATGACCTGTTGCACAAAGCTGCGCGTGGAATATTTCCCGTCCACGTAACCGCCTGCGTAGGTGGTGAGTTCGGTGTTGAAGAAATGGATCTGATTACTCGCGAGGCGGCGCTGGTACTCTTTATCTGAGACGAAGATCATGATGTCCACATCGGATGTTTCAGCTTCAAATCCATGTGCGATGGAGCCGCCGAGCAATAAGGCTAATACTTCGGGATCGCTTTGGAAATATTCCGTGACGCGTTGAATAGAGTCGGTGTGATGAGAATACATTTTTACCTCTTGGTGGCTGCATTGTACAAGATTCCCCAACGCGAGTCAGGTGTCATTCATCATTGATATGACACGAGCCGTCAAAGTGTGCTCTATTCTTTTGTGACCGCGGTCAGATTCATGGTGAGTAATATACCTGGCTTGGGAAGCTCATTCACGCCGATGACCGTTCTTGCCGGACGATGCGCGCCCATCTTCTCGACGTAGGCTTGATTCATTTCATCGAAGTCGCTCATGTGCTTGAGAAAGATATTGATGTGCACAACGTGATCCAGATCAGAGTTGACCGACTCAAGCATCACCTTGAACGAATCAAGGATCTGTTTCGTCTGCGAAGCAACATTGGCACCAGCAAGCTGACCCGTGGCGGGATTTACGCCTGCTGTGCCGCCGATAGTGATGAATGTCCCAACTTTGGCGATGTGGTTATAAGGTCCAATCGGCGTGGGTGTGTTGGGTGGTGTGGATGTTTCAACAATGGGTGACATAGCTGCTCCAAAAATAATAATGTTGTGTAGAAGTGTGCTCTCTAGCGCACTTTTGCAAGAAGCTATTTTCAAAACGCCTTTTTCTACTCGTGCAACTCAAGTTTTGCCTTCTCGATCCATTCCAACAATAAGTGACGATCTTCCTGGTAGGTGGGTGACCATTCACAAGCAAGTTTTTCAAATATTTCATGACTCGCTTGGATGCTATCCAGAATCCCGATGGATGTGAATGGTTTCTGCGTTGTTTCCAGTTGGGCGACAAGTTGATTCCCTGTGCCGCCATGCTTGTGGATATTCGTGCCCATGGCTCCATCTCTCAACAGCATCCCCAGCACACAACAATCCCGAATGAGATCTTGCGCCAAATGCAGGGCGATCAATAGATCATGCCGAACGACTTTGTATACCGCAAGCATACTCTTGAATCTAAAATCGCGAACCAGCCCAGAGAATTGATCTTCTGTGGCAGGTGAAAACTCCCGGGGTTGGATGCTTTGTCTGGTGAACTCATCAACAACCTTTGAGCGCGAGAATACGAGCGTTGCTC
>CAZMQE010000280.1:0-1880 GCA_964568115.1 uncultured Anaerolinea sp. | reverse complement strand
AATCAGATTCTGGTTTACTGTAAGAACCGAAAAGCAGCAGTCCCGCAACTTCTTCATTCGGTTCAAAGTATGAAATCACTTTGCTCAATAGATCTGCTTGCCAAAGCTTCAGCATATGGTTTCCTTGAAAGTTCCGAATTGCTGTGTCATGTTTGTCATCCCCCAGCCCGAACTTATTGAATCGTCCAGCCGCCGTCCACCATGATCGTTTCGCCGGTGATGAGCGCAGCCGCCTTCGACGCCAGGAACACAACCGGTCCCGCCACTTCTTCGGGCTTGCCGATGCGCCCAAGCGGAATCCGCTTGCGGACCGAGTCGCGAAACTCAGCATCGTCCAGCCACTTCTTTGTTCCCGGTGTGGTGATGAAAGTCGGCGCGACCGCATTGACCGTGATGTTATACGGCGCCCATTCCAGCGCGAGACACTTCGTCAAATGCGCGATGGCGGCTTTCGTCATGCAATACACAGACTCAGTCGGCAACGCCACAAACCCAGCCTGCGAACAAATGTTGATGATCCGTCCGCGCTTCTGCTTGATCATGATCCTACCGACCGCCTGTGACGTGAAGAACGTCCCTTTGAGATTCACATTCAGCGTGTCATCAAAATCTTTTTCAGTCACACGCTCCGCCGGGTTAGGCGCGCCAATGCCCGCATTGTTCACCAGAATATCAATGCGCTTGAAATATTTAAACCCCACCTGGACCGCCGCATTGATCTCATCCAACCTGGTGACATCCATCTGGACTGGTAAAACTTCCCGTCCCAGCTTTTGGATTTGTTGCACGAGTCCTTTCCCAGCCGATACCTGTCTCAGTCCGAGGATGATATCCGCCCCTGATTCAGCCAACGCCAACGCACACGCCTTGCCGATTCCCCTGGATGAGGCAGTGACGAGCGCTACTTGTCCGTGCAATGGTTGTGAGGTTTGTTTTTTCATAGTCTGTTTCCAATGCTATATGATTATCCGCTTGATGTAGCGATGACCGCGAACTCATTTCCATCCACATCAAATTCATCACCGGCAACATTTGCCAAATAACTCTCGATGTTCAAGCCGCTCTCAGCAAATTCATTGGCTAGGCTGGTTTTGTCGTAATGCTGAAACCAATTAAATATGGTTCGCGTCCGATCTTTTTCGATGATCGTGAACTTATCCAATGCTACCTTGACATCAGCATACTTAAAAGTGTTCAGAAAGACGAAACACTTTTCCGGTGACCAGAAATTGTTAGGGAGGTCGATCGAGTAAGTGGCGCTTTCGGCTTTTTCATGGAACGCATGGAATGAAGATACATCCAATAGAATGGCGCCTTCCGGCTTTAGAATTTTCCTGAACTTCCCCAGTAAAGTTTTTCGTTGCTCCGGGTTTAAAACACAAAAATCGCAAAAGATCATCATGATCAGATCGTATTGCTCATCTGCATCGAACTCCAAATAATTCTGATGCACATATTGGATGTTCAACTTTTCGTCTTTGGCTCTGTTTCTAGCGTACTCTATGGAATTCTTCGAGAAATCTATCCCGGTGATCGAAGCGTTGGTTTTGGCAAGTCGCTCTGTGTATAGACCGGGTCCACATCCAAAATCCACCACAGACTTGCCCTCCCGAATATCGAACCGCGAAATGATCCACTCCACCGACCGGTCAATGAACGCAAACCTTCGGCTTGAAATATCCACCTCCCCGTTCAAGTGAAACGTAAGCATTTGCTTGGATATATAGTCATCCGCCCATAACTCGGCAGCCGTATAAAACTCAAAAGGTTTGGGACGGGCATTGATTTCTTCAAGTTGTGTGAACACTAGTTATATTCCTTGTTGCTGATCTAGTTTATAGGCGTCAGCATTTCCGTGAACTCCCATTCTTTATAACAGT
>CAZMQE010000279.1:0-3701 GCA_964568115.1 uncultured Anaerolinea sp. | reverse complement strand
GAAGGTCTCACCGGCATGCACGCCGCAGTGGATCAACATCCACTACAACATCGGGTGCGCGAACAGATCGTCCCGCTCATTGATATTCGTGCAGCCGGATTGAATCACTTCAGTTGGATTCTTTCCATTAATGATCGACGTACTGGCGAGGACCTTTATCCACTCTTTAGAAAACGCTTCTTCGAACTCAAGCCGGAATTTGAACCGCTCACGAGAGATGTTTTCTCAGCCTTTGGTTTGTTCCCCGTTCCCGGTGACACTCACTTATGCGAGTATCTGCCGTGGATGAGTAACCCCGAAACCAAACCCTGGGAACATTACAACATCCGTTTATATGATTGGGATGTAATGGCGGCTGTGCGTGACTTTGAATTGTATCGTTTGAACGAAATGGCAACCGGCGAAGCCACCATCGAAGGCTTGCTCGATACCGATTCAGAAGGCGCATTGGAAATGATCGAGAACGTTGCAGGCGCAACCACCCATTATCATCTTGCAGCAAATCTTCCCAATGTTGGGCAAATTGCCAACCTCCCGCTCGGCGCAACAGTCGAAACGCCCGTAGTGGTCAATGGCGCTGGGATTCAACCCGTCCACATGGGCGCAATGCCCGAACCCATCGCCGAACTTCTGCGCCGCGAAACCACTGCCGCTCAGTTATGTGTAGATGCCGCAGTAGAAGGCAATCGCGAAAAAGCCTTGCAATGTCTCTTGCTTGACCCTGTCATTACCGATATTAATACTGCAAAGAATGTCTTGGATGATTATCTGACCAGCTACAAAGAATACCTGCCTCAGTTTTGGAAATAATCCCGAAGGGATGGCAAGATTATAGATATAGAATCAACAATGATTCAAACCCCGAAGGGGTGACATACGAAACATCAATATCATGTCACCCCTTCGGGGTTGATAAAACCATCGATCATCACTATAAAAATTTCACTCCTTCGGAGTTTTATCTTGTATAAAATTATCACCCTCACCCCCACAGACCAATCCATCATCCAACAAGCTGCACAATTGTTAGTGGACGCCTTTCGCGAGCATTGGCCCGAAGCATGGCACACATTGGAAGAAGCATTGAAAGAAATTCACGAAATGCTTGAGACAGAACGGATTTGCCGCGCGGCGATCGACGATGAAGAAAATATACTTGGCATCATCGGCGGGATTCCAACGTATGATGGTCACGTCTGGGAACTACATCCGCTGGCGGTTCAACCCAACAAGCAAGGTCAAGGGATCGGTCGCGCGTTGGTTGAAGATTTTGAGGAACAAGTCCGTTTGCGCGGTGGACTGACCATCACACTGGGCAGTGACGATGAAGACAACATGACTTCGTTATCAAATGTTGATCTATTTGAAAATACGTGGGAAAAGATTCAGAACATCCGCAACGTAAAGGGGCATCCCTTTGAGTTTTATCAAAAGCTGGGATATGTCATCACCGGCGTTGTACCGGATGCCAATGGCAGCGGCAAGCCAGATATTATCATGTCGAAGAGGGTGAAATAAAAACACGCTCTTTCGGGGGCTAAGCCCCCGAAAGAGCGTACATGTTAGTGCGTCTCTGTCACTTTTGTGATCGAGCGCGGCTTTTCCGTATCATAGCCTTTGACGCTCGTCAGGTGGCAGGCAAATAATTGGGCGGGGAGAATGCTCACCAGGGGAGTCAGCCATTCGGGAATCTGAGGCGGGAGTTGGATCGGCGATTGAGCCAGCGCCAGCGCATCCGCATCATCCGAGATCAGCACCAGTTCAGCTTTCAATTGATTACGCAGGCGGGAAAGCATCTCGAGCATCGTGTCATGCACTTTGCCTTTGGGCGCCACGGCAAGAACGGGGAAGCCACCTTCGACCATCGCAATGGGACCATGCTGAAAATCAGCGGAAGAATACGGCTCGGCGATGACGTAGGTCAGCTCTTTGAGTTTGAGCGCCCATTCGAAGGCAGTGGCGTAATTGAAGCCGCGTCCCAACACCACACATTGACTCATATACCGAAACCGTTCAGACATGCGTGCGATCTCTTGATCTTGCGCGAGTGCCTGCTCAGCCCACTTGGGCACAGAAGCCAGCTCGTTCCAACGCTCATCTGAGCCGCTGAGAGCGGCGGATAACATGGCAATGCCCATCAGTTCGCTGGTATAGGTCTTCGTTGCGGCTACGGCTTTCTCAGGTCCGGCTTGAATATCGAGCACAAAATCAGCGGCTTTGGCAAGCGGCGAATCGGGGATATTGGTGATCGCGAGCGTGAGACAATTCTGTCTGCGACCTTCCTCAAGCACGCTGACAATATCAGGTGATTGACCCGATTGCGATACGCCAACCACCAACGCATTCTGCAAACGCGGCGGACTTTGATAATACGTGAAAAGTGAAGGTGTCGCCAACGCCAGCGGGAGTTGATTGTGCGCGCCCCATAAATAATTTGCATATCTTCCAGCGTTGTCTGATGTGCCGCGCGCTGCGAGAAATGCATAACTCACTTGACGCGCTTGAATGGCTTTGGCGATCTCAAGTACGGTTTGTTTTTGTTTATCCAGCAATGCTGACAGTCGTGCAGGTTGTTCAAAGATCTCAGAATGAAGTGTCATGGTGTCCTCTGAATCAATTTTACCGCTTGTCTTGTTTTTTACTAAATGGTTGATGTTGATTCGCATCAGCATGTCATCACGCACGATCAACAACAAGAATAAATATTTGGCATAATGATCATCACCATCTTCAACGCAACGCCAACGATCGATGTTAATAAAAATAAATATTTAAATACTCAATATCACTACATCAAATCACGATTCATGATTCAATTTATAAATTTATGATTAACGTTATTGCAAAATTTTAAAGTTAATCATCATCAAAAAACCTTTACATATAGTGAATAATAGATACAATCATATATAGTTATATATGATGAATGCATGATTCAATAAATTAAATTTTTGAATCAACAAAAAAAGAATCAAACAACAGCATGCATACTGAATGTATAACGCAATCAAGATAAAACTTCAACAACAGACAATCATCTTGATTGATTGAAACGAAAGAAAAGGACTCGACATGTATCTCTGTGTATTATCAAGCACGCCGGACGACCCGAATGACACGCCCTATGATCCATCTGCACATATGAATGGACTCAAATGGAAACATCATAAGGTGAGTCCGAAGAATGTTGAAAAACAAATTCGCGAACTCATGAATGAGGGTGTGGATGTGTTCTTCAACCTTTGCGATGGAACACCCGATGACGCGCTATCGGGCATTGGTCTGGTGCAGATCATGGAAAAATTAGGCGCAGCATTTACCGGTGCGGACTCAAAATTCTTTGACCCCTCCCGCCAGGAAATGAAAGCTTATGCCAAGAAGGCAAATGTTCCCACACCCGGTTGGGTGATGGTGGATCGTGTAGAAGATGTGGAACGCGTTGCGAAACGTCTGCGCTTCCCTGTGCTCGTCAAGCCGCCGCATGGTTATGCCAGTGTTGGCATCACACGTGACTCACGCTGCGAGAACTTGGAGCAGCTCAAGGTCCAGGTGGGACGTGAGATCGAACAGTTTGGTCGCGCTTTGCTCGAAGAGTTCATTGAAGGCCGCGAGTTCACCTGTCTCATCGCGGAAAATCCCGATGACGCCAATAACCCGATCACCTTTAAGCCGGTTGAATTCATCTTCCCCAACGGCGAATC
>CAZMQE010000278.1:1408-3703 GCA_964568115.1 uncultured Anaerolinea sp. | reverse complement strand
ACGACTCGTTCGTCTGCAAATGGGATAACCCCGTGCTCGGCGAAAGCCTGATCCCCTTCATCACCGATGGGCAAGGAAATGTAGCGGAGTTCCGCGTGAAGATCCGCGAAGATTGGATCGACCCCGTGGAGCATGTGTTCAAAAAAACCGCCGCCTAAAAAGGCGTAAGCCAGAATCATAATGGAAAAGCAGACAAGTAGCTTGTCTGCTTTTCCATTTAATTCACACCATATTTATCTAATTCAATTCTTATATAAGAGTGCTACAGTATATACAGCACAACCATTCCATTCAAGGAGAAAAATGAAAAAAATCTTTACCAGTACGATGCTCGTTTTAGCGCTATCACTGATCCTGACAGCCTGCGGCTCCAACAAAGCCACACTTAATGTTACAGCCACAGACCAAGGCTACGATTCACCCACCTATACCGTCCCAGCGGGAGCGGAGGTCACTTTGAATCTGACCAACAACGGCTCACTTGAACATGAGTTCGCTGTTTTAAAGCTTGGTCAGCATGTTGAACCGCCCTTTGGCGAAAAAGATGAGTCCAAAATATTATGGGAGCTTGATGGTGTCGGCGCTGGCACGACCAAATCAGACACGTTCACAGCACCCACCGAGCCGGGCGAATACGATATCATTTGCGGAGTTCCAGGACATATTGAACTTGGCATGATCGCAACCCTGATCGTCAAATAAAAAGTAATACCGAACAAAAAATCCCGCTTCAAAAGAAGCGGGATTTTTTGTTGAGAATGAAAAGGGTATACTCGAGCATAATGCTTTTTACAAACCTGCATCCACCCGTATCACCAAACTTGAAACAGACAAATATCATACAACCTTTAAAACTATGACAACTCAACCTCAACTTCGCTGGCATGACCCTACCTGGCAAGCACAAGCCCACGCGTGGATCCGCGCGGAAGCAAAAAGAAATTCAATTGAACTTGCTGGTGAGATCGAACAAAACCATGCGTACGCATGGTCAACGGTGATGCGTGTGCCATCAAGCGCGGGCACTTTGTTTTTCAAAGCCACCGCTGGTGAGACGATTTACGAAATTGCGTTGACACAAAAAATGGCGGGCTGGTTCCCAGATTGCATGCCTGAACTGGTCGCTGTGGATACTGCGCGCGGCTGGATGCTGATGCGTGATGGCGGTGAACAACTGCGCGCATCCATCAGACCCACGCAGGATATTAAGCCGTGGGAACCGGTCATCACGCGTTACGCTGAATTACAGATCGGGCTCGCTGAACACGTTGATGAAATTTTGGCATTGGGGATTCCCGATCACCGTACCACAGCATTGCCAGCACGCTATACTCAACTGCTTACAGACAAAGCCATCTTGATGATCGATCAAGAAAAGGGATTGACCTCCGCCGAGTTTCAACAACTACTAGAGCTGGCTCCGCGCTTCGAGCAAATATGCAAGGATCTATCTGCGTTTGGGATTCCGGATTCGCTCAATCACGGTGACTTCCACGATGGCAACGTCCTGCTCAAGAACGGACGCGTCACCTTCTTCGATTGGGGCGATGCCAATGTGACCCAGCCTTTTGTTTCGCTGAGAACTTTTTTTGTCAGCATCGAGATCGCGCTCAAATTGGATGATTACGCCTTTACGCCGGAAATGTCCCAGCTGCTGGATCGGTATCTCGAAGCGTGGCAGGCATACGGGTCGAAAGAGGCGTTGCTGTCCGCGTATCGTCTTTCAAAACCAGTCGCATCCATATCCAAGGCATTAGCATGGCATGAGACAGTTTCAAGATTGGATGGCTCTCTGCGCGAAGAATACGCGTGGATCGTGCCTGAAGTGTTGCGCGAATTTCTATATCACGAAAAAATGTTAAGTAACTCATAAAGGAGATAAACAATGCTAAAACGAACATTGGGCAAAAGTAAGTTGGAAGTGAGCGCACTCGGCATGGGATGCTGGGCGATCGGCGGTCCGTGGACGTGGGATCAGCCGGGCAACCCATCCTTCCCAGCAGGCTGGGGCACTATCGACGATACCGAATCCACGCGTGCGATCCATGCGGCGTTGGAGTTGGGTGTCAACTTCTTCGATACCGCCGCGAACTATGGCGCAGGGCACAGCGAAAAAGTTTTGGGCAATGCGCTTAAAGGCAAACGCGATCAAGTGGTCATCGCCACCAAGTTCGGACATATCGTTGACGAAGCCAAGAAATCGGTCTATGGCGATAACGACCAGATCATCAAGAACGTGCGCACGGACGTAGAGAACAGCCTGCGCCGTTTGCAAACTGATCGCATTGATATTTA
>CAZMQE010000278.1:0-1308 GCA_964568115.1 uncultured Anaerolinea sp. | reverse complement strand
AGCACAGATTTCTCACATCCGAGGGTACAAATGCGGCTAAAGATCGTGGACGAGATCCGCGACATTCTCACCTCCAACGGGCGGACGATGGCACAAGGCGCGCTGGCTTACATTTGGGCGTTGGATGAGCGCATGGTTCCGATTCCGGGATTCAAATCTGTACAACAGGTAAAAGATAACGCGGGCGCGCTGGAATTCGGTCCGCTGACAGAGGCGCAGGTGAAAGAGATTCAGACGATCGTTGGAAAATATGAATTAAAGGGTTAATCCTTAAACACATATACCGCCAGGTACACTAAAAAAGCATAGCGTACCTGGCGGTTAAAAAAATTATGGGGCATTACATCTCGGCGCCACACAGATGAAGCAAATAGTATACTTATCCAATGAACCTGCGTGAAGCTGCGGATAGGGTCAACAAACCGGTATGGATCGGATTGGGATTCGCCTTATTGGGCGGGGTGGCTTATCTCGATTACGCCACGGGGTTGGAACTGTCCTTTTCATTATTTTATTTGATCCCCATCAGCCTGCTGGCTTGGACGGTCAGCGAAAGATTTGGTTTGGTCGTTGCGTTCATCAGCGCTGTCATCTGGCAGATGGTGGAGATTTTGTCAGGCGTCAGGTATTCCAGCTTGTTTCCCTATGTTTGGAACTCCATCATCCGCCTGGGCTTCTTTTTTCTCCCGGTGCTTATTATCCGGCTGAACCGCGCCATGGAACACGAAAAGGCACTTGCCCGCACGGATTTTCTCACCGGGGCATTGAACACCCGCTTCTTTCGTGAAATGGCGCAAATGGAGATCAATCGCTCCTTTCGTTATCAACGTCACTTCACACTGGCTTTTATCGATGTCGATAATTTCAAGAACATCAACGACACATTTGGACACACAGAAGGGGATACCGTTCTGCGCACCATTGCTACAAAAATAAAAAGTCATTTACGAAAAACGGATACGATCGCCCGGGTAGGCGGGGATGAGTTCGTGGTGTTATTGCCCGAGACCGATGCGCAGACCGCACCGGTAGTGATCTCTAATATGCAGCGCGCACTTTTGAAGGGGATGGCTGAAAACGGCTGGGCGGTGACCTTTAGCATTGGCGTGCTCACACTCACTGCCCCGCAGATCTCTGTGGATGAAATGCTCGGTCGTGCCGATCAATTGATGTATATGGTCAAGAATGGCGGCAAGAACAATATTCGCTATGCAACTTACCCAGAGAAAAAAAGAACGCAATAACACCTAATGCTTAACAGAGGAAACTATGAACTACGATGTCATCGTAATCGGTTCAGGCGCGGGC